>NZ_JCBATA010000086.1:0-31590 GCF_059816245.1 Frankia sp. RB5 | reverse complement strand
GTTCCGCGTGACCGCGCCCGTCCATCCTCTCGACCTGACCGGGCACGTCGCCCTGGTCACCGGCGGCAACTCCGGGGTCGGCCTCGGCATGGCCGACGGCCTCGCCCGGGCGGGCGCCGACGTGTGCATCTGGGGCCGTAACGAGGAGCGCAACCGGTCCACCGTCGAACGGCTCGCCGCGTACGGGCACCGGGCCAGCGCGATGCGCGTCGACATCAGCGACGAGGACGCCATCGTCAAGGGCTTCACCCGGCTCGTCGAGGAGTACGGCCGGCTGGACTCCTGCTTCGCCAACGCCGCGCTCGCGAACACGATGACCGCGCCGCGTTTCGTCGACTCCACGCTGACGTCGTGGCAGGACATGATGCGCATCGACCTCGACGGCACGTATCTGACCACCCGCGAGGCCGCCAGGCACATGATCGCCCAGGGCGAGGGCGGCAGCATCGTGGTGACGTCCAGCATCGCCGCGCTGTTCGGCGCCCCGCGCGAGGAGGCGTACGCGGCGGCGAAGGCCGGGGTGATCGCGCTGACGAAGTCGCTGGCGGTCGAGCTCGGCCGCTACCAGATCCGGGCCAACGCCGTGCTGCCCGGCTGGACCCGTTCGGCCGTCTTCGACGGCTGGCTCGACAACCCGGCGGTCAGCGAGAAGGTCCTCGGTCGGATCCCGCTGCGCCGCTGGGGCTCCGGAGACGACTGGGCCGGCATCGCCGTCTATCTGGCCAGCTCCGCCTCCTCCTTCCACACCGGCGACCAGTTCCGCATCGACGGCGGATACGGAGTGTTCTGAAATGCAAGGCCGCCCGACTGTGCCAGGCGGAGAGGTCGTCCAATGAGCGAGGCGAATGCTGTGACCGTGGAGACCGCGGATGAGGTGCTGCTCGCCTAGGTGGTGGACGGCGTCCTGGTAATTGACCCTGAACCGGCGGGACGCGCGCAACGCGCTGTTCCCCACGCTGGTGCGGCGCTGAGCAGGGCGCTGGACCGGTTCGTCGCGGACGACGGCCTGCGCGCCGCGGTCGTCACCGGCACCGGCGGGGCGTTCTGTGCCGGCCTCGACCTGAAGGCGTTCGCCGCGGAGGGAGCCGACCGGCGTGCGCCGGCGACGCTGATCCGGCGCTTCGGGTCGCTGCCAAGCCGATCATCGGCGCGGTCAACGCTGGTGCGTGACCGGGGGGATGGAGGTGGCGCTCGGCTGTGAGGGGCCGCTGGGCTCCCCCGAGGCGCGGTTCGTCGACACCCACATGACGATCGGCGCGTTCCCCAGCGGCGGGATGACCGCCCGGCCGCCCCGGATCGTCGGTACCCGCACGGCCAAGGCGATGAGCCTGAGCGGTCCGCGTGTGGATGCGCAGGATGGGTGAGCACGGCGGAAGCGACCTCACATGGTCGTCGCTGACCGCGCGGGGGCTGGACCACGACGGGCCGGCGCTGCTCACTCCGAGCCGGCAGTGGACCGGTCGGGAGGTGCTGGCGCTCGCCGCCGGCGTCCAGGCCTGGCTCGCCGAGCTGGACCTGCCCCGGGGCACCGTCATCCCGGCGCTGCTGTCGGACACCACGATCTGCGTCCCCGTGTTCGTCGCCGCGGCGGGTGTCGGCCGGCCGATCGCGCCGCTCGGGCCGCGGCTGACCGTCGCCGAGCTGGCCTCGGCCGTGTCCCGCCTCGGCAGCCCGGTGATCATCGCGGAGCCGGCGCACGCGGAGCTGGCCGGGCGGGTGGCCGAGGCGGCCGGGGTCCGCGCCGCGGTGCTCAGCGACCCGCTGCCGAGCGCGGCGCCGGGCGAGCTGCCACCGTCGCTGGCCGGCGAGCCCGCGCCCGGGCCCGACGACACCGCGATCGTCCTGCACACCTCCGGCACCACCGGTCTGCCCAAGGCGGTCCACTACCGGCAGCGGCCGCTCGCCGCCCGGGTGGAGGTCTACCGCACCCTCATCCCGCTCGGGCCCGGCGACGTGTTCGTCTCGGTGGCCGGGTTCCACCACATCGCCGGGGCCGGCAACCTCGCGGTCGCGCTCGGCGCCGGCAGCGCGATCGTCGCGTTCGGCTGGTTCACCGTCTCCGCCTGGCGCGAGCTCGACGGCCTGGGGATCACGCACGCGCTGATGATCCCGCCGATGATCGAGATGCTGCTGGCGGCGGACGCCCTGCCGCTGCCGGGGCTGCGCACCCTGACCTACGGCGGCTCGCCGATCCGCCCGCAGACCCTGGCGCGCACCGTCGACGTGCTGCCCGACGTGCGGATCACCAACCTGTTCGGGCAGACCGAGGGCTCGCCGCTGTGCGCGTTGACCTCCGCCGACCACGACGCGATCCGGGCCGGCGACACCGACCTGCTGGCCACCGTGGGCCGCCCGGTGCCGGGCCTGGAGCTGCGCATCGACGCCCCCGACGGGGAGGGGGTCGGCGAGGTGGTCGTGCGCGGTCCGCACCTGTTCGCCGGCGGGCCGGACGGCTGGCACCGCACCGGCGACCTCGGCTCCGTCGACGACCGCGGCTACGTCCACCTCGTCGGGCGCACCGGTGACACGATCTCCCGCGGCGGCGAGATCGTCCGGCCGGTCCAGGTCGAGGATGTGCTGCGCACCCACCCGGGCGTCGCCGACGTCGCGGTCGCCGGGGTGGCGGACGAGCGGCTCGGCGAGGAGATCGGCGCCTGGGTGGTGCCCGCCGACCCCGCGGCGCCGCCGGCGTTCGACGAGCTGGCCGCCTACGCCCGGGAGCGCCTGGCCGGCTTCAAGATCCCGCGCGTCTGGTCCACCGTCCGTGAGCTGCCCAAGAACGCCAACGGCAAGGTGCTGCGGCGGGTGCTGCGTGACAGCGCCTCCTCAGACGAGCTGGCTCCCTCAACCGAAGGAACCCGATGAAGATCGACTCAACGCTCACGAAGGACATCGACGTCACGGCCTCCGCCGCCCGTGAGATCGAGCAGGCCGGCTACGACGGGCTGTGGGTCGGCGAGACCAAGCACGACCCGTTCCTGCAGGTGTTCCAGGCGCTGCAGGCCACCGAGAACATCACGGTGGGCACGTCCATCGCGATCGCGTTCGCCCGTACCCCGATGACGACCGCGAACGTCGCCTACGACCTCGCGCGCCACGCCAGGGGCCGGTTCGTGCTCGGGCTCGGCTCCCAGGTCAAGCCGCACATCGAGCGCCGCTTCTCGATGCCGTGGTCGAGCCCGGCCGCCCGGATGCGCGAGTTCGTGCTGGCGCTCAAGGCGATCTGGACCGCCTGGCAGGAGGAGAGCAAGCTCGACTTCCAGGGCGAGTTCTACACCCACACCCTGATGACCCCGTTCTTCGCGCCGCCGCCGCACCCGGCCGGCCCGCCGCCGGTGTTCGTCGCCGGCGTGAACACGGTGATGACCGAGATCGCCGGCGAGGTCGCCGACGGCTTCTTCATCCACCCGTTCACCACCCCCCGCTACCTGGAGGAGGTCACCCTGCCGGCGCTGCGGCGTGGGCGGGAGAAGACCGGGAAGACCCTGGAGGGCTTCGAGATCGCCGGGCCGTCGTTCGTCGCCGTCGGGCGCACCGAGCAGGAGCTGGCCACCGCGATCGCCGGCACCAAGGCCCAGATCGCCTTCTACGCCTCGACCCCGGCCTACCGGGCCGTGCTGGAGCTGCACGGCTGGGGCGAGCTGCAGCCGGAGCTCACCCGGTTGACCAAGGAAGGCAAGTGGGAGTCGATGGCCGATCTCATCGACGACGAGATGCTGCACACGTTCGCGATCGTCGGCGGCCCCGACGAGATCGGCCCGGCGCTGATCGCGAAGCTCGGCGCCGTCGCGACCCGGCTCACCTTCTACGCGACCTACAAGACCGACCCCGAGCTGCTGCCCGAGCTGCTGCGCCAGGTCCGTGCAGCCGACCAGTAGAATTAGCTAAATTATTCTACGTGTGGAAGGTGCGCATGCCAGCGACCCGCCTCACCTTCGGTGACGTCCTTCGGGACCACCGCCGCTCCTACCCTGACCGCGTCGCCCTGGTCGACGGCGACACCCGCCTGACCTGGCCCGAGCTCGACGACCGGGTCAACCGGCTCGCCAACGCGCTGCGCGGCGCGGGCGTAGGGCAGGACGACCGCGTCCTGTGGCTCGGGCAGAACTCCAGCCGCGTCTACGAGCTGCTCGGTGCCGCCGCCAAGCTCGGCGCGATGGTCTGTCCCGGCTACTGGCGCTGGTCGCCGGCCGAGATGGCCTTCGCGATCGACGACTTCAGCCCCACGGTGATCATCTGGCAGGACACCGAGATCGGCGAGACGGTGCGCGCCGCCCGGGAGCGCGCCACCCATCAGGCGCTGTGGATCCAGCACGACGCCGCCGGTCCCGGCACCTACGAGGACTTCCTCGCCAGCGGGGACGCGACCGACCCCGACCTCGAGATCTCCCCGGACTCGGCGCTGCTGGTCATCTACACCGCCGCGATCACCGGCCGGCAGTGCGGGTCGCTGATCACCCAGAACAACCTGATCAGCATGGGCGTCTCCGTCGCCGGTGTCGGCGACATCGACGCCGACGCCGTGTTCCTCAACACCGGCCCGATGTTCCACATCGGCAACTTCCAGTTCTTCGGCATCCCGACGTTCCTCGTCGCCGGGACGAACGTCGTCCTGCGCCGGGTCGACGCGCAGGAGGTGCTCACCGTCCTCGAGGCCGAGCACGTCACCCACGCCTACCTGATGCCGGCCACGATCGCCGAGCTGATCAAGCTCAACGAGGCCGACAAGAAGGACCTCTCGGCGCTGCACGCCACCTTCGCCGGCCCGCTGTGGAACGGTGTGATCAAGGACGACCCGAGCCGGTTCGCCCGTTACGGCGGCGGCATCGGCCAGGGTTACGGCCAGACCGAGCTGACCGGCATGCAGATCCTGCGCGGCTTCGGCCTCGGCGGGGCGAACGCCGGGCGGCCCAACCCGCTGCTGCAGATCCGGCTGCTCGACGCGGACGGCAACGAGGTTCCCGACGGCGAGCCCGGCGAGATCTGCGCCCGCGGCGACGTCGTCCACCTCGGCTACTGGAACCGGCCCGAGGTCAATGCCGAGCGCTGGGCGCACGGCTGGTGGCACACCCGCGACCTGGGCAGGCGCGAGCCCGACGGCAGCATCACCTTCGTCGGCACCCTCACCCGCATGATCAAGTCCGGGGCGGAGAACATCTTCCCGGCCGAGGTCGAGCAGGCCCTGACCCGGCACCCGGCGGTCCGCGAGGCCGCCGTCATCGGCATCCCCAACGAGCGGTGGCTGCAGGACGTCAAGGCCGTCGTCGTGCTCGCGGACGGCGCCACCGCCACCGAGGCGGAGCTCATCGAGCACGTCCGCGGCGAGATCGCGACCTACAAGAAGCCGAAGACCATCGAGTTCACCGAGGCCATCCCCCGCACCGCGGCCGGCGCGACGGACTACGAGGCCCTCGACGCGGCCTACGGCGGCGGCAACTACCCCGGCGGCACCTCGCTGGGCGCCGGCCGCTGAGCCAGTACGACCGAGTACGACCGAGTACGACCAGCAACGCGAATGAGGGCGGTCCCGCGGGACCGCCCTCGTCTCGTCGTGCCCCTCAGTCCGCGCGGCGCAGGGTCAGGCCCTGGGCGTTGAAGAAGAAGCCGCCGAGGGTGAGCAGGGCGCGCTTCGCGTCCGGCACCTGGCGTTCGCCGGCGAGGCCCTGCAACTGGTGCACGGCCTCGCGGACGTGGCCCGAACCCTGGGTGCCCCCCTCGGACAGCGCCCCGCCGTGCGGGTTGACCGGGATTCGCCCGTCGATGAGGATCTTCCCCGTAGCCGGGTCGCGGTGCTGCTCCAGGAACGAACCGGCCTCGCCCGGCTTGCACCAGCCGGCGTTCTCGAACCAGTTCAGCGTGATGATCGTGAACCCGTCGTACGGGAAGAACACGTCCACGTCGTCCAGCCAGAAGGAGCTGCGCGCCCGCAGCGCGTTCACCGTGACGTGCTGGCCGTGGTGGCGCAGGCTGTCGGTCTGCTCCTCCTCGTTGTGCGCGGTGGCGCCGAGGGCGACCGCGTCGACGAGGACCGCCGGCAGCGGCAGGTCGGCGGCCCGCTCGGCGGTGGTGATGACGAACGCGTCCGCGCCGTCGACCGGCACATCCATGTCGAGCAGGCTCAGCGGCCAGCGGATCATGCGGGCGCCGAGGTAGTCGTCCATCGTGATCGGCGTGCGCATGGCCGCCGCGGGGTTGGCCGCCGCGTTCGCCCGGTCGTTGATCGCGACGTAGCCGAAGTGCTCCTTCGGCACCCCGAACTCGTGGATGTAGCGCGACGCCCAGGCGGTGTAGCCGACGCTGCCGAACAGCGACTCCGGCGCCGGCGACACCCCGGCCGTCCCGGACGAACGGCGAAACGGATCCTTCAGCGAGGACATCGTGTTCCACGGCAGCCGGTAGGCGGTGTGGTAGGCGAGCACCACGTCGCACAGGCCCGAGTGCACCGCGGACACCGCCGCCGCCACCTGGTTGCCGAACGGCATCGCCGGGTTGGCGAACCAGCTCACCTCGGGAATGCCGAGAGCCGACTGCATCGTCGGCGCCGGCACCAGCGACCCGCAGACGCCGTCGACGTCGGCGGCGGTGAGCCCGCACTGGCGCAGCACGTCGATGCTGGCCTGCGCGGTCAGCGACAGCATGCTGCGGCCGGAGTTGCGCGGCACGAAACCGGTCGTCGCGGCCCCGGCGAAGGCGACCCTGTCCCTCAGCGGGTTACGGTCCCGCATCGGATTGCGCGCGGCGCTCATGCGGACTCTCCCCCGGCCGAACCGGCCGCCTCGACGACGCGAAAGACGGGCAGCGGCGCGCCGCCTCGGTCGATCCACTCCAGCGCGACACGGTCACCGACGCGGACCCGCTCCCGGTCGGCGTCGACCACCGTGCTGGTGAAGCGCAGGCCGGGCTGCTCGTCGAGGTCCACCGTGACCACCGGATGCGGGGTCGCGTAGTCGACCCCGGGAGCCGGCGGGCCCTGGTGCAGGAAGATCGCCAGATGCACCGTGCCGGTACCGGCGACCTCGGTCGCGACCACGTTCGACGACCAGCAGGCCGGGCACACCGGCCGCGGCGGCTGATGCCAGGTGCCGCAGTCCCCACAACGGTTGATCAGGAGCCGGTGCGCGAGCCGGCCGCGGTAGTGCGCGGCACTGTCGTGATCGACCGGCTGGCCGGGGAAGCGGGCGAGCAGTTCCTCGTCCGACACCTGCCCCGCGGCGGCCGTCGCCGTCTCGGTCATGTCTGCCTCCATAACTGCATTCCCAATGGCGGGGTTCCCATGGCGGGGTTCCCGTCAGGCTGGCGGGCGCGGGAAGGGCTCGGGGGTGATGTCCAGCACCGCGGCCGGGTCGAAGTCCGCCGGCAGCGGGCGGAAGTTCGGCGGGCGGCGCTCCTTGAAGCTCGCCACCCCCTCGACCATGTCCGGCTGGGAGTTCATGAACGCCATCGCCGCGAACGAGCGGCGCAGCCCCTCGTTGAAGTCGACGTCGAGGTCGGCGTAGACCTGCTGGCGGATGACGGACATCGCCGTCGGCGCGCAGTTCACGGCCAGGTCGCGGGCGTAGGCGAGGGCGTCGGTCAGCGTCTGGTCCGGCTCGCTCAGCCGGCTGACCAGGCCGAGGGCGTGCGCCTCCTCGGCGAGGAACGTGCGCGCGGACAGCAGCAGGTCCAGCGCGTTCTCGGTGCCGATCAGCCGGGGCAGCACCCAGGCGAGGTTGTACTCGGCCGACAGGCCGCGCCGGGAGAACGCGGTGGTGAACTTGGCGCCGCGCACCGCGAAGCGGACGTCGCACTGCAGCGCCTGGACCAGGCCGATGCCCGCGCAGGCACCGTTGATCGCGGCGATCAGCGGCTTCGGGAACAGCCGCGGGGTGTACTGCGGGCGGCGGTCGGCGATCCGCAGGCCCTGGCCGGCGTTCGAGGTCAGCCGGCTCATCGCGAGACCCGGGCAGAACGAGCGGCCGGCGCCGGTCAGCACCACGACGCGCACCGCCGGGTCGACCGCGGCCGCGTCGAGCACGGCGAAGTAGGCGTTCTCCATGTTCGGCGACCACCCGTTGCGGTTCTCCGGGTCGTCGAGGGTGACAGTCATCACGCCGACGTCGTCAACCTCGTGTCGTACCAGCTCAGGGCCGTCGGCCACCTGCCACCACCTCGGATCGCCGTGGACAAAATAATTAAGATGATTGTACGGTATTGGGGCTGGCTCGCGACGGGCCAGAGGTTCGAGGAGGCGACCGTGGCACGAGTTTTCGACTGCGACCAGCACATGTACGAGACGGAGGACGCGTTCACGCGGCACATCGCCCCCGAGTGGGCGACCCGCACCGTCAAGCCCGTCAAGATGCACGACGGTACGGACGCCATCCTGATGGGCGAGCGACTCCTCGTGGCGGTGGAGGCCGAGTTCCACAAGGCCTACAAGCCCGGCTCGCTCAAGGAGATGCTCAAGCAGATGAGCACCGGGGCGCCGGCCGAGACCTACATGTTCGAGGACATGCGCACCGAGTACCAGAACCGCGACGCCCGCCTCGCGGAGATGGACCGCCAGGGCCTCGACGGGACGATCATGTACCCGGGCAGCTGGGGCCTGATGGCCGAGGCCCACATGTCCGACAAGCCGGACATGCTGTTCGCGAACCTGCACTCCTTCAACCTCTACATGGACGAGGAGTGGGGCTACGCCTACCAGAACCGGATCTTCGCCCCGGCCACGCTGTCGCTGCGCGACGTGGACAAGGCCGTCGAGGAGCTCGAGTTCGTCCTCGACCGCGGCGCCCGGTTCATCCTGCTGCCGACCGGCCCGGCCTACGGCCGCAGCCCCGGTGACCCCTACTTCGACCCGTTCTGGTCCCGGGTGAACGAGGCGAAGGCCACCGTCTGCTTCCACATCACCGAGAACTACTACAACGCGCAGCTCGCGCCGGCCTGGGGCCACGACCCCGACCCCATCCACTTCCGGATGTCGGCGTGGCAGTGGCAGCACACCTACGGCGAGCGCCCGATCCAGGAGACGGTCTCCGCGCTGATCTTCGACAACCTGTTCGGCCGCTTCCCGAACATCCAGGTGCTGGCCAGCGAGTTCGGCGCCTCCTGGGTGCCGCACTTCGTCACCCACATGGACAAGAGCCGGGGCATGGGCCGCAACGGCCCGTGGATCGGCGGCCCGCTCGCCGAGCGGCCCAGCCAGGTCTTCCGCCACCACGTGCGCGTCGTCCCCTACCCGGAGGACAACCCGGTGGAGATCATCCGCCAGCTCGGCTTCCACGAGAGCATCGTCATGGGCTCCGACTGGCCGCACGCCGAGGGTCTCGCCGAGCCCGCCGACTTCCGCAAGCTGCTCGACGGCCTCGACGAGTCCGCCAAGGACGACATCATGTACAACACCGGCGCGGGGCTCGTCGCCCGCTGAGCACCGGCCGCCGCGGGAGCCCGTCGCCGCCGCCCGGCGGCGGGCCCCGCGGCGGTCCAGACCACGGCGGGACCGTCGGCGGCGGCCCACCTGATCATCTACCGGGCCGCCGGGGGCGGCCGGCGTCACGGAGCGTTCTCGCCCAGGTCGATCCGGGGGTGGTCCTTCGGGAGTCCCTCGAACTGCGGCGCGCGGCGCTCCTGGAACGAGCGGACGCCCTCGGCGTAGTCGGCGCGCTTGCGGGCCTCGACGAGGATCTCGTTGGAGCGCAGCCGCGCCTGCTCCAGCGTCGCCGTCTGGTCGGCGGCCAGCTGCTGCTTGATCTGGGCCGCCGCCCACGGCGAGACGTTGCGGGCCACGTCGGTGGCCCACTCCAGCGCCGCCGGCAGCAGCTCGTCGGGCTCCAGCAGCCGCTGGGCGAGCCCGAGGCGCACGGCCTCGTCGCCGCGCACCACCCGCGAGGACATCAGCAGGTCCGCCGCGCTGCCCGCGCCGACGAGCCGTGGCAGCAGCCAGCTCACCGCGTCCTCCGACGACAGGCCGCGGCGGCTGAACGACGGCGTCCACTTCGACCGCGCGGTGGTGAAACGCAGGTCCGCCATGAGCGCCTGGACGAACCCGATGCCGGCGCACGCGCCGTCGATGGCCGCGATGATCGGCTTGGGCACCGTGCGCGCGGTCGTCTGCGGGCGGCGCTGCGGCCGTTTGAACGTCGGGTCCGACGACGAGCGGCGCAGGATCGCCAGGTCCATCCCCGGGCAGAACGTCCCGCCGGCGCCGGTCAGCACGATCGCCCGGACCTCCGGGTCGGCCGTGGCCTCGTCGAGCAGCGTGTAGTAGCGCCCCTCCATGTCGTAGGCCCACGAGTTGTGCCGGCCGGGACGGTTGAGGGTGAGCACCAGCACGCCGTCGTCGGTGAGCTCGCGCAGGACGAGCTCCTCCTCCGGCGTCTCAGGCTGCTCGGGCTTCTCAGGCTGCTCGGCTGTCTGTGTCACGTCCACGCCTCCCAGGTACTCGGTTCCGAACCGGAACCGGCCGCGGACGCCGGGGCGCCGCGGCCGGTCGGTTCGTCGGGGTTCAGCGAGACAGAATCGTCACCGCGGAGGCGCCGGGCGCGCCATACAGGTGGGTGTAGCCGACCCGCGGGTCGCCGGCGATCTGGCGGTCACCGGCCCGGCCCTGCAGCTGCAGGACGATCTCGCGGATCTGGCGCAGTCCGGAGGCGCCGATCGGCTCGCCGTTGGCGATCAGGCCGCCGTCGGTGTTCACCGGCAGCCGGCCGGTCAGCTCGGTGGCGCCCTCGGCGATCCACTTCTCCTGCTCGCCGTCCGCGCAGAAGCCGTTCTCGGCCATGTGGATGACCTCGGAGCCGGCGTCGGTGTCCTGCAGCTGGGCGACGTTCACGTCGTCCGGGCCGATGCCGGCGACCTCGTAGGCGGCCTTCGACGCGTCGACCGACGGGCTCGGCGCGCTCTCGAGCGGCAGCGACGGGCTCTGCACCTCGAACGCGCCTGGCCGGCGGCTGCGCAGCTCCGCCGCGCGGACGAAGACCGGGGTGGAGGTGTAGCGGTGAGCCTGGTCGGCACGGGCGAGCACCAGCGCCGCGGCGCCCTCGTCCGGTCCGCAGTACATGTAGCGGGTCAGCGGGTAGTTGACGATCTCGGAGTCGAGGATCGCCTCCGGGGTCATCGGGGTGCGCCGCCAGGCCTGCGGGTTGCGCGCGCCGTTGGCGAAGTTCTTCGAGGCGACCTTCGCGAGCGTCTCCCGCGAGATGCCGTGCTGCTGCATGTAGCGGTTGATCTTCATGCCGAAGAAGTGCGTGGTCAGGAACATGCCGGTCTGGCCGTACCAGGCCGGCAGGCCAAGGATCGACGGGTCACCGGAGAACGCGCCGCGCGGATGCTTGTCCATCCCGATCGCCATCGCGAGATCGGCCTCGCCGTACTGGATGGCCTTGGCGGCCATCTGCAGCGAGGTGCCGCCGGTCGCGCAGCCGTTGAACACCGCCCGCACCGGGATGCCGGTCAGGCCCAGCAGGCCCACGATCGAGTCCGGGTTGGAAACCTCGTGCGAGCCGACGAACGCGCTCTGCACGTCCTTCCACTCGGCCCCCGCGTCGGCCAGCGCGTCACGGGCGGCCTGCGCGCCCATCTCCAGGCACTGCGTGCCCGGGTAGCGGCCGAACGGGAACAGGCCCACTCCGACGATCGCGACGTCCACGCCACTCATGCGGCACCTTCCCCACTGGTCGACGCGCCGTCCGCGACGGGGGCGAACGCGAATGTCAGGATCTCCGTGCCGTCCGGACGCGTCACGTACGGCACGACGGTCAGTTCCATCTCCTGGCCGACCCGCAGCTTCGCGGGGTCGGCCTCGGTCAGGCGCGCCTCGACCAGCAGCTCGCCGGGAAGCTCGATGTAGCCCACCGCGTACGGCACGTGCGTCTTCGGGTTCGGGTCGCCGTCGTACGGGGGCGACGGCGGCGGGAACTGCTGGGTGGTGAAGGTCCACAGCGTGCCGCGCCGGCTGAGCAACCGGGTCGGGTCACCGGGCCGCGGCGGGAAGGAGATCACCCCGTCCCGCTCGGACGCGATCAGCCGGGGCTCGTCGGACGGCCAGGTGAACAGGTTCTCGGCCACAGGTTGCTGCGTCGGCATGGTCTAAATAATAGCGACGAGTTATCTAACTTGCCCGTCTTCGTTCCGCCGCCGGACAGCCGGCGGACCGGCGGCGGCGGGCCCCCTGGCCTGGGGACACGCCGCCGCGGGGCGGGCGCCGGCCGACTAGGACAGCGCCGCGGCCGCGTAGCCGCTGACGACCTGGACGCCGTCGCCGTTGACGGTGACGACCTCCAGCTCGACGACCGTGCGGCCGTCCTCCTCCTTGACGTCGGTCACCGTCAGGGTGGAGGTGAGCCTGTCGCCCGGCCAGACCTGGCTACGGAAACGGACGCCGTAGCGCAGCAGCTCGCCGTCGCCGACGAAGTCCGTCACGGCCTTGCCGGTCAACCCCATGGTGAGCATGCCGTGCGCGAACACACCCGGGTAGCCGGCGCCCTCGCGGGCGTAGAGATCGTCGGTGTGCAGCGGGTTGTAGTCGCCGGAGGCGCCCGCGTACATGACGATCTGGGTCCGGGTGAGGTCCTCGGTGAGGACCGTCTCGACGGTGTCGCCGACGGCGATCTGGCGGGCGCTCATCGGGCGGCCGCCGCGTCCGCCGCCGGGCTCTCGACGACCTGCGACGGGATCACGCGCACCGCGCGCGCCGTCACGACCAGCTCGCCGGCCGCGTCGCGGAACTCCGTGACGATCTCCTCGAAGACCATCTTCCCGCCGCGGCGACCCGACTTCTCCCACGACTTGCCGGGCGTCGTGGTCGCGGTCAGCACGTCACCGACGCGCACCGGCCGGTGGTAGACGTAGTGCTGCTCCCCGTGCAGGCCACCGCCGCCCTCCGGCGGCTTCGCGCCACTGGGCGTCTTCCCCGAGCCCAGCCACGGCTCGCCGGGCGTCGGGCGCAGCGGGTAGTCCGGGTCGTACTGCGCACCGGACTGCACGAAGGTCGGCGGCGCCCCGGCCGACGGGTCCGCGTAGGCGGAGTCCGGATAGCCGACGGAGCGGGCAAAGAGCAGGATCTGCCCCGACTCCACCGGGAAGGTATAGCTACTCACCGCTCACCCTCATTCATCAAAATAATACAGATCATTTTTACGATCATAACGCCCCGGCGGGCGCCCGACGCCGCGCCGAAGGGTAGGCAACGAGCCCGGCACCCGCAACCGATCGCCCGCCCGGGCAGGCCCAGAGCGGCGCCGAGCACGGCCAGCTGCGGGTCGGCCTGCTCGTCCCGGACACCGGCGAGCTCTCCGGCCCGTTCAGCCCGGCGCGCGCCGGGGCCGAGGCCCGGGTGGCGCTGGCCAACGCCGCCGGTGGCGTCGACGGCCGGCGACGTCCTCGCCGGGGCGCTGCGGGCCGTCCGGGCAGGCGGCGGCGAGGTCCGGGCCGCCTTCGGGCCCGCGGGCTACGACACCGGCCTGCTGCGCGCCTACGGCCCGTCGATCGCCGGGATGGCCGTCTACATGGCCAACAGCCCGTTCGAACTCGGCTCCCCCGCCGTGCGGACCTTCCAGAACGCGATGAACACCTACGCCCCGGAGGCGAGCGAGACGGGCGGCCTGGTCGCGATGCAGGCCTACCTCGCCGCCGACCTGTTCCTGCGCGGCCTCGCCGCCGCCGGCCCCTGCCCGAGCCGGGCGGGCTTCATCGGCGGACTGCGCCAGGTCGCCGACTACACCGCCGGAGGGCTGCTCGCCGAACCGGTGGACCTGCGCACGAACCTCGGCCGGGTCAGTCGCTGCCTCTACTTCGTCCGGGCCACGCACTCCGGCGCGGCGTTCGAGGTCATGCCCGGCGGCGACGGCCCGGACGGCCGGCAGTGGTGCGGCCAGCAGCTCGGCGGCTGACGGGCCCACCGTACTGGCGGGTGGCATAACGTCGCTGTCATGGCTGAGCGCATCCCCTCCGACGGCCCGCCCGACAGCCGCTCCGACGGCTCGGGCTGGACCGCCAGCTGGGAGGGGCCGGCGCTGCTCAACGACGGCCGGTCGGTGCGCATTCGCGAGATCCGGCCGGACGACGCCGACGCCCTGCTCGCCTTCGGCGGTCGGCTGTCCCGGCAGACGATCTCCTACCGCCTGCTCGGGCCGGTGGTCCGCATCGGCCGCGAGGGCCTGCGCGAGTTCGTCGAGGTCGACCGGGACAACCAGATCGCCCTGGTGACGACGCTGGGCTCCGACATCGTGGCGACGGCCCGCTGCGTGCGCTCGGCGGACGACCCGAGCCAGGGCGAGGTCACGTTCACCGTGGAGGACGCCTTCCAGGGCCGCGGCCTCGGGGTGATCCTGCTCGACCGGATCGCCGAGGCCGCTCGCGAGCGCGGCATCGAGACGCTCACCGCCGACGTCCTGCCGGACAACATCCGGATGCTGCGGACCTTCGACGGCTCGGGCTTTCGCCACACGACCAGCTTCGGGCCCGCCGTCGTGCACGTCGACCTGGGCACCGACGCGAACACGAAGACCAGCGCCCGGCTGGACCGGCGCGAGCACACGGCGATCCGGCACTCCCTGGCGCCGCTGTTCGAGCCCCGCGCGGTCGCCGTCGTCGGCGCGAGCCGCGAACCCGGCACCATCGGGCACGAGATTCTGCGCAACCTCGCCGAGCAGGGCTTCACCGGCGGCCTCTACCCGGTGAACCCGCACGCGGAGACAATCGCGGGCCTGCCCGCCCATCCGAGCCTGCGTGACGTGCCAGGGCCGGTCGACCTGGTGCTCGTCGCCGTGCCCGCGCCCGCCGTCGAGGACGTCGTACGCCAGGCCGCCGAGGTCGGCGCCGGCGTCGTCGTCGTGGTCTCCACCGGCTTCGGCGAGTCCGGGCCGGAGGGGGTCGTCCGCGAACGGGAGCTCGCGGCGCTCGCCCGCGACAGCGGCATGCGGATGGTCGGCCCGAACTGCATGGGCGTCATGCGCCAGGACGGCACCCGCCGGATGGTGGCGACGTTCGCGCCGGTCATGCCCGGCCCCGGCCCCGCGGCGATGTCCAGCCAGTCCGGCCCGCTCGGGCTCGCCGTGCTCGACCACGCGCACCGCATCGGCCTGGGCTTCTCCGGCTTCGTCTCGATCGGCAACGCCGCCGATGTGTCCACCAACGACCTGCTGCAGTGGTGGGAGGAGGACAGCGCGGTCTCGGTGATCCTGTTGCACCTGGACCGGTTCGGCAACCCGCGCACCTTCGCCCGCATCGCCCGGCGCATCGCCGCCCGCAAGCCGATCGTCGCCATGTACGCCGGCTCGCCGACGCTCGGTGCGCACGCGCGGCGCCGCGGGCGCACCGTCGGTGGCGTCACCGGCTCCGAATCCGCCCTCGACGCCCTGTTCGCGCAGTCCGGCATCATCCGCACCCGCTCCCTGGGCAGCCTGTTCGACGTCGCGCTGCTGCTCGCCCACCAGCCGGTGCCGCCCGGCAACCGGGTCGCCGTCATCACCAACGCGGGCGGACCGGGCGCGCTGACCGCGGACGCGTGCGTCGCCAGCGGGCTGGTGCTCGCCGAGTTCGGCCCGCAGACCCTTCGGACGGTGGGGGACACCGTCGTGCGCCGGCCCGGTTCCGCGCCCGTCGTGGACCTCGGGCCCGGCGCGACCGGGGCGGAGTACCGCGCGGCGCTGTCCGCGGCCCTCGCCGACGAGGGGGTGGACAGCGTGATCGTGCTGTTCATCCCGCCGCTCGTCCGGTACGCCGACGAGGTGGCGACGGCGATCTCCGAGGCCGCCGCCGAGGCACCGAAGAAAACCGTGCTGGCAAGCTTCCTGTCCCAGGCCGGCGCACCAGCGGCGCTGCGCCGCGACGGGCGGACCGTGCCGAGCTACGTGTTCCCCGAGGCCGCCGCGACCGCCCTCGGCGCGGCGGCGGCCTACGGCGCCTGGCGGCGCGAACCCGCCGGAGTGGTGCGCGACCTGCCCGGCTTCGACCGCGCACAGGCCCGCCGTCTTGTCGAGGATCGCCCCGGCGGCCCCCTGTCCGGCGACGACGTCGCCACCCTCCTCACCTGCTACGGCATCCGCCTCGCCTCCCCCACCACCCCGCCCGCCGAGCCCGGGCCCGACGGGGCCAGCGGGGCCGGGGCCAGCGGGGCCGGGGCCGAGACAGACGGCATCGAGGTCGTCCTCGGCATGGTCAGCGATCTGGTCTTCGGGCCGGTGCTCACCTTCGGCCTCGCCGGGGACTACATGGACCTGCTCGACGACGTCGCCGTGCGGGTGACGCCGCTGTCCGACCGCGACGCCCGGGAGATGATCCGCTCGGTACGCGCCTTCCCGCTGCTCGACGGCTGGGGCGGCGCGCCCCGTGCGGACCTCGCCGCGCTGGAGGACACCCTGCTGCGCGTCTCGGCGCTCGTCGAGCACCTGCCCCGGGTGAACCGGCTGGAGCTGCGCCCGCTGCGGGTCCGCCCGGACGGCGGCGGCGTCGTGGCGCTCGCCGCCACCATCACCCTCGACGAACCGGAGCCCACGCCCAGCTAGCGCGTCGACCACGCTCGTTGGCGCAGCGGCCCCGCGGGTCAGCGGCCCTGGAACTCGGCCTTGCCGGGGCCGCGCTCGAGGAAGGACGTCATGCCGTGGGCGCGGTCCTCGGTGCCGAACGTCCAGACGAAGTGGCCGCGCTCGATCGCGAGGCCCGTCTCCAGGGGCACCTCCAGGCCCTCGTCGACGGCGAGCTTGAGCGCCCGCAGCGCCAGCGGCGGGCCGGCGGCGAAGGTCGCGGCCCGGGCGAGCGCCGCCGGGTACACCTCGGCGGCCGGCAGCACGGTGTCGACGAGGCCGATCCGCAGCGCCTCGTCGGCCCGCACCTGCCGGCCGGTGTACAGGATGTCCTTCGCGACGGCCGGCCCGACGAGGCGGGCGAGGCGCTGCGTGCCGCCGCCGCCGGGGATGGTGCCGAGCAGCACCTCCGGCAGGCCGAGCTTCGCGTTCTCGGCGGCCATCCGGAAGTCGCAGGAGAGCGCGATCTCCAGGCCGCCGCCGAGGGCGAAGCCGGTCAGCGCGGCGATCGTCGGCTTGCCCAGCGTCGCGAGGACCCCGAGGGAGTCCTGCAACCGGCGGACGTTCGCGACGATCGTCGGCAGGTCGGTGGTGGCCAGCTCCGACACGTCGGCGCCGGCGGCGAAGCTGCGCTCCCCGCCGTAGACCACCACCGCCCGCACGTCGTCGCGCCGAGCGGCCTCGGTGGCGGCCGCGACGAGCTCGGTGCGCATCGCGTCGTTCAGCGCGTTCACCGGCGGGCGGTCCAACCTGATGGTGCCGACGCCGTCGGCGACCTCCAGGCGCACGAACTCCGGCTGCGTCACTCTGCTCGTCCTCTCGGTCGATCCCTCGGTCGGTCGATCCTCGCTCGACTGACGCGCGTCAGTCGAGCAGTTCGACGCGGCCCGGGGCGACGACCCGGCCGCGCACGCCGACGGGCACCTTGTCGAGCTTCGCGGCCCGCGGCCCGGCGGTCGTGACGACGAGCTGGTCGTCGGCGCCGGTGTCGAGGCTCCACTCGGCCGCGTCGTATTCCAGCGGTTCGCCGGCCGTCAGGCCGACGGCCGCCACCGGCCCGATCCGGGCGAACACGCCCGGGGTGAGGCCGGCCGCGCGCAGCGTCTCCAGCGCGTCCGGGCGGGCCAGCAGGTGCGGCACGCGCTCGAGGGTGCCGAGCTGGTCCGAGTTCGACAGCGACTGGGCGATCTCCCCGGTCAGGCCGAGGACGACCCGGACCGGCAGCCGGCGGACGAACATCTCCGGGCGCCGGGCGTCCCAGCCCCACCGGTCCGCGTGCGCGACGGTGGCGCCCAGCGCGTTCGCGCCGCGGGTGAACGGCTCGATCCACGGCGACTCGAACAGCCCGCCGATCGCCAGCAGCGCGGCGCCGCGGCCCACGCCCCAGCCTTGCAGCCGCCCCGTCGCCCACGCCTGGTCACGGGCGAAGTCGTCATGGCTGATGTCGAACTCGACGGCCTCGCCGTCGACGTGGAAGCGGGCGATCCCCCACAGGGGCGCCGCTGGTAACCGGCCGACGGTCGCCATGAGAGAGCTGAACGTCATGCGGTCCTCCTCGGAGGTGTACGGGTGCTGGTGTGGGGGTCAGGACTTGGCGACACGGGGGACCTTGGCCGCCGAGCCGCGGCGCAGCAGCTGGTCGGCGGTCTCCGGCAGGATGTCGATGAGGTCGGCCGGGATGCGCAGTGTCGTCGACAGTCCCGCCGTCAGCCGACGGACCAGGTCACTCAGGTCGACCTGGGCGTCGCCGTCGTAGCCGACGCGGATCCGCAGCCGCTCGACCTCCCGCTGCGGCCGGATGATCTGGAACAGGCCGGTGGCCGTCTCGTCCTGCTGCTCGACGACGGCCCACACCTCCTGCGCCAGCACGGCCCGCCCCGCGACGACCGTCTCGTCACCGGCGCGACCGAGCACCCAGACGCGCGGCGAGGTCCGCCCGCACGGGCAGGTCGCCGTCGAGGCGCGCACCAGGTCGTCGGTGCGGTAGCGGATCAGCGGGTAGGTGTCGTTGTCCAGCGCGGTGACGACCAGCTCGCCGACCTCACCGTCGGGCACCGGGTTCCCGTCCGCGTCGAGCACCTCGACGAGGCACTCGTCCCAGTTGATGTGGAAGCCGTCGTGCTCGGAGCACTCCCAGGCCAGGCCCGTGTCCCCGGCGCTGGTGTAGACCCACAGGTCCAGGCCCCATTCGCGGGTCAGCTTCTCGCGCATCCGGGCGCCCAGCGGCTCGCCGGCGAAGGAGAACCCGACGAACGAGCTCATCAGCTCGCGGATGTCCTCCTGCGCGGCGAGGCGCTCCAGCTCGACCAGGTTCATGCTCATCAGCTGGCAGTACGTCGGCCGGTGCCGGCGGATCACGTCGGCCACCTCGCCGACCCAGTTGCCCATCCAGGTGTCGACCAGGATGGGCACCACGCCCATGGCCCGCGAGCCGTCCTCGATGTAGCCGCGGAACGCCGCCGCGCTGCACAGCACCTTGTCGCCGGGGCGCACGCCCATCTCCCACAGCGAGCGCAGGTAGGCCGTCGGGAGCGGCGCGGCGGCCTGCCCGGTCCAGCGCTCGACGAAGAACGTCGGGTCGCCCGTCGTCCCCGAGCTCGCGGTCACCGTCGTGACGTCGGCCGGGTCAACCGTCAGCAGGCCACCGAAGGCGTCGCCGGTGCGGTCACGCCAGGCCCGGATCGAGTCCTTGTTCATGAACGGCACGCGGGCGAAGAAGTCCTCGAGCGAGGTGATCTCACCTGGCGAGATGCCCGCCGCGGCGAACGACTCGCCGTGCAGCGCCGAGCGTTCCTGCGCCAGGCGGGCCAGGTCGACGACCCGCCGCTGCTGCTCCGCACGGATCCGCCCGATCGGCGCGGTCTCCACCTCCGGCTCCAGCAGCCGGGACGTGGCCCCGGCGGCTGTCCGCAGGGCGCTCACCGTGGTCACTGCGTGTACCTCCGGTACCTGATCGACTGGTCGACGTCACACCAACGGGCATCCAACGCCACAACAGCGGGCACGGTCAGGACGGCTGCTTGTCCAGCTGCAGCGAGCGACCGACGATCTCCTTCATGATCTCGTTGCTGCCAGCGTAGATGCGCTGCACCCGACTGTCGCGCCACAGCCTGGCGATCTCGTACTCGTTCATGTAACCGTAGCCGCCGAACAGCTGCAGGCAGCGGTCGACGACCTGGTTCTGCACGTCCGTCGTCCACTGCTTGAGCCCGGCGGCGTCCTCGGGCGACAGGTTGCCCTCCAGGTGCTCGACGACGGCCTTGTCGACGTACGCCTGCGCGACCTCGCACAGCGTCTTGACCTCGGCGAGCTCGAAGCGGGTGTTCTGGAACGCGCCGAGAGGCTGGCCGAACACCTGGCGCTCGCGGACGTAGTCCACGGTGATCTTCAGCGCCCGCCACATCGTCCCGATGGCCGACACCCCGGCTCCGAGGCGCTCCTGCGGCAGGTTGCGCATCAGGTAGCCGAATCCCCGGCCCTCCTCGCCCAGCAGGTTGGCCGCCGGCACCCGCACGTCGCGGAAGAACAGCTCGGCGGTGTCGTGCGAGCGCTGGCCCACCTTGTCCAGGTGGCGGCCGCGCTCGAAGCCGGGCATCCCGTCCTCGACGACGATCAGGCTCACGCCCTTGTGCCGCAGCTCGGGATCCGTCTTGACCGCGACGATGACCTTGTCCGAGAGCAGCCCGCTGGTGATGAAGGTCTTCGCGCCGTTGACGATGTAGCTGTCGCCGTCGCGCACGGCGGTGGCCCGGATCGAGCCCACGTCGCTGCCGGCGCCGGGCTCACTGATCGCCAGCGCCCAGATCGTGTCGCCGGACACGGAGCCGGGCAGCCAGCGCGCCTTCTGCTCGTCGTTGCTGAGGTCGATCAGGTACGGCGGCATGACGTCGTTCTGCATGCCGAAGGCGATGCCGGCGGTGCCGGTGGCGTAGAGCTCCTCGGCGAGCACCTGGGAGTACCGGTAGTCGCGGATACCCTGGCCGCCGAACTCCTCCGGGGCCTCCCACAGCAGCATGCCGGCGGCACCCGCCCTGCGCCACACCTCGCGGTCCGCGCGCCCGGCCTTCTCCCACTCCTCGGCGTGCGGCGCGGCCTCCCGGAGGAAGAACGAGCGGCACAGGTCGCGGAAGGCCTCATGCTCGGCCTCGAAGTGAGTTCGTCGCACTTTGCGTACCTCTCGCTACTCTTCGCAGACGATCGCCGCCGGACGCGACGCGCGGCCCCGCCTGGAGCCGGCGGGGGTGGCGGCACCCTCCCACCTTAACGGCAAACTTCGATTAATTGTCTATCTGATTTGAAGATAGAGTCGGTTCCAGACGGGGTGGCCCGGGTCGCGCCGCCGACGGCGGGATCCCGGCATTCGGCGACCGCGGACCGGCAATCGGGCAGTCTGTCCGAGGGCTCCCACGGCCGGCCCACCCTACGGCCGCGATCACCCGCCCCGAAAGGCCCCACATGTCCGATCTGTACGCCGACTACCCCTCGCTGCGCCTCGAGCGGCCCGAGCCCGGGATCCTCGAGATCGTCTTCGACGCCCCCGGCCTGAACGCCGTCACCCCGCGGGCCCACCGCGACATCGCCGAGATCTGGAAGACGATCGACCGCGACGACGAGACCGACGTCGTGCTCGTCCGCGGGGAGGGCAAGGGGTTCTCCTCGGGCGGCAGCTTCGAGACCCTCGAGGGCATGATCGGCGACTACGAGACCCGCACCCGGGTGATGCGGGAGGCCCGCGACCTCGTCTACAACATCATCAACTGTTCCAAGCTGGTCGTCTCGGCGATGCACGGCCCGGCCGTCGGCGCCGGCCTGGTCGTCGGGATCATGGCGGACGTCTCGATCGCGGCGAAGACCGCGCGCATCCTCGACGGCCACACCCGCCTCGGCGTCACCGCCGGTGACCACGCCGTGATCAGCTGGCCGCTGCACGCCGGCATGGCCAAGGCGAAGTACTACCTGCTCACCAACGACGTGCTGACCGGCGAGGAGGCCGAGCGGATCGGCCTGGTGTCGCTGACCGTCGACGAGGCCGACCTGCGCGAGACCGCCCTCGGCGTCGCCCGCAAGCTGATGGCCGTCTCGCCGGCCGCCGCCCGCTGGACGAAGCAGTCGCTGAACAACTGGTACCGCGCGATGGGCCCGACGTTCGACGCGTCGCTGGCCCTGGAGTTCTACGGCTTCGGCAGCCCCGACCCGGCCGAGGGCATGGCGGCGATCCGGGAGCGGCGCGACCCCCGCTTCACCGGCCCCACCGGCGACGGGCCGGTACCCGCCGTCTGACCTGCGGCGGCGCCGCCCGGCGGGCCCGAGCGGCGCCGCCGGTCCGCACGGACCGCGTTTCGGCCTGGATGGCCCCTGGCGGGCAGGTCCCGGATGACCAGGTCCCGGATGACAATGTCCCGGATGACAATGTCCGGACGGCAATGTCCGGATGACAATGTCCGGACGACACTCCGGGCGGCCGGCCCTCGCCGCCGTAGGCTTGGAATCCGCCGCGGGGAGACCTCTGCCGCTCACAGGAAGACATCGACCACGTGACCTCGATCGACCACATCCGTGTCCCGAAGGCCGGTGAGCTCGTCGCCAGCCAGCTCCGCCGCCAGATCGTGCGCGGGGAGCTGGTCGCCGGAACCATGCTGCCGACCGAGGCGATCCTCATGCAGCGATTCGGGGTGTCCCGCCCGACGCTACGCGAGGCCATCCGGATGCTGGAGGCCGACGGGCTCATCACGGTCATCCGCGGCTCGCGGGGCGGCGCCCGCGTCCAGGTGCCCGACCCGGCGTCGCTCGCCCGCCAGGCCGGCGCGGTCCTGCAGCACCGCCACGCCAGCCTGAAGGACGTCTACGACATCCGCACCCTGCTCGAGACGCAGGCCGCCGGCATGGCCGCACGCTCGCGCACCCCCGAGAAGATCGCCCGCCTCGAGGAGCTGCTCGCCGCCGAGGAGCGGGCCGTCGAGGGCGAGCACGACGCCTTCCTCGCCGCCGACGAGGCGCTGCACCTCGGCGTGGTCGGGCTGGCCGGCAGCACCACCCTGGAGCTGCTCGTGCGGATGCTCTACGCCGTCGTCGAGTCCGCGAACATCGCGAGCTCCCTGTCGTCACCGGCCCCGCAGGCCGAGCTCGCCATACGCGTGCGCACCCACCGCAGCCACGCCAAGCTGGTCCGGCTCGTGCGCGAGGGCACCGCGGAGGAGGTCGAGCAGTACTGGAACCGGCACCTGCGCTCGGTCAGCGAGTACCTGCTCTCCGACATCCCCGCCGAGTCCGTCGTCGACCTGATGAGCTGAGCGCCCCGCCCCTCCCCGCGGCGCCGCTCGGCGGCCCCGCGGGTCAGCGGCGACCGGTGGGCAGGGCGGCGGGGTGCAGGTCCCAGGATCGCTCGACGGAGTCCGCGTGCTCGCCGAGCAGGGGCGGGCGCAGGAACTCCACCGGTCCCGCGGCCGGCCAGCGAAACGGCGGGCCGACCAGGGTGATGGTGCCAAGCCTCGGATGGTCCACGGCGCGCAGGGCGTGGCGGGCGCGCAGGTGCGGCTCGGCGGCGATGTCACTCGCGGCGGCGGACAGCCCGGCCGGCACCCCCGCGGCGCGCAGCGCGTCGACCACCTCGGCCGCGTCCCGGTCCGCGACGAACGCGGCGACCAGCCCGTCGACCTCGGCCCGGCGATCCAGCCGGGTGTCGAGATCGCGCAGCGCCGGGTCGACCGCCGCCGGCCCGAGCAGCGGCGCGAGGCCCTCCCACTCGGCCCGGGTGCGCACCCCGACGGCGACCCAGCGTCCGTCACGAGCCTGGTAGCAGTCGTAGGGCGCGGCGCGGTCGAGCAGGTTGCCGTTGCGGTTGGGCCGCCCGCCCCGCGACGCCTGCAGCACCAGATGCCCCTGCAGGCAGACCAGCACGTCGCGGGCCGCGGCGTCCACGGTGACCCCACCGCCCCCGCCGAGGACGTCGAACAGCCCGGCCAGCACGCCGAGGCAGCCGTTCGTGCCGGCACGCAGGTCGTTGGTGTCGCGGATGTCCGAGGGCGGGGCGTCGGGGTAGCCGGTCATCGCGCCGAGCCCGCCCTCGGCGTTGAACACCGACGCGTAGCCCGGGCGGTTCGCGTCCAGGGCGTCGGTGCCGAACCCGGACAGGGCCAGCACGACCAGGCGCGGGTTGTGCCGGTGCAGCACCTCGTCGTCGATGCCGAGCCGGGCGCGCACCCCGGGCCGGTAGTTCTCGACCAGCACGTCGGCCTGTTCGACCATCCGCAGCAGCAGGTCGTGGCCCTCGTCGCTCTTCAGGTCGGCGATGACGGACCGCTTGTCCTGGTTGAGGTCCATGAACCGGATCGACGAGTCGAGGTCCGCGCCCGGGTCGCTCATGTTGCGGCGGAACAGGTCGGGATTGCGCGGCGACTCGACCCGCACCACGTCGGCGCCGAGGAAGGCCAGCAGCTCCGTCGTGTACGGGCCGGCGGCCACCCAGGTCAGGTCGACGACACGCAGCCCCGCCAGCGGCAGCGCCGCCCGCCCGGCGGCGGTCGCGTCGGCACCGTTCGCCGACCCGGCGCCGTGCAGCGTCCCGGTCCCGTTCTGGGTGGCGGCGCCGTTCAGGGTCGCGGCGCCGTTCAGGGTCGCGGCGCCGTTCGGGTTCGCGGGGTTGGGATCACGGCGCGTGACGACGAACGGGCGGACCGGGGCGATGCCGCCGCCGGGGACGTCGCCGAACAGGTCGCGGGAGGCGATCGCCGCGTCGTGGGCGAGCTCGGCGGGTTCCAGGAACGGGCCGCCGGGGCAGCCGGCCTCCAGCAGCACCGCGCGGACCTCGGCGCGCGAGCAGCCGCGGGTCCACCGCTCCAGCTCCGCGGTGAGCTCGTCGGCGTTGGTGTAGCGCACGCCGCGGTCGGCGAAGCGGGGGTCGTCGGCGAGCTCGGGGCGGCCCATCACCCGACAGAACGACTGCCAGTGCCGCTCCTCGACCGGCCGGATCGCGACCCAGCCGTCCTGGCAGCGCAGCGCGCCGGCGTAGTCGTAGCCGCGGTAGTTGCGGTCGTAGTCGACGCCCTCGAACAGGGCGCGCGACAGCGTCGTGCGGTTCAGCCCGCACTCGACCTCGGTACCGGACACCTCGACCAGCCCGCCGCCGCGGCCGCGGCGCCAGCCGACCAGCGCGGCCATGGCGGCCACCGCCGCCGTCAGGCCGGTGTCGTGGTCGGCGAGGAAGCGGCCGGGACGGACCGGCGGGCGGTCGGGGAACAGCCGGTAGACGTTCTCGCTCGGCAGCGTCGCACCCTCGCCGGCGGCGTGGTAGACGGTGAGCTCGCAGGCGGGATCGTCGGCGCCCGGACCGGACAGCCCGCGCGGGGTGACCGAGACGATGACCAGGTCCGGCCGCTCCCGGGTGAGCGCGTCGAGGTCGAGCCCGAGGGCGGCGAGCTCGCCAGGGGTGTGGTCGTCGACGAGGAGCCGGGCCCCGGCGAGCTCCCGGCGGAGTACTGCGAGGTAGGCCTCATCTGCGGCGACACGCCCGTCGGCGGCGGCATGCCCGTCGGCGGCGACACGGTGGATGGCCTTGCCGCGGTTCGCGTCGTCGTAGAGGCAGCGGGCGTCCGAGGCCGGCCCGTCGTCGAGTTCGAGGAGTGGCTCTCCGTCACGAGGCTCGATGCGGACGACGTCGGCACCGAGCCAGGACAGGAGCTGGGCACACCAGGGAGCGGCTACCCACCGCCCGGTGTCGACGACCCTCAACCCGGCCAACGGCAGGTACCGCTGTTCCATCTACCAACCCTCCCGAACAACAATCGTACTAACGATATATCTCTTTTACCGAGCAAAGCCAACCCCTAGCCTCGGACTCCTACCCGATACGCAGGATTCATCACGCAGAGCAACCGAAAAGGCCGTTTCGCCCGCCCGCGAGAAACGGTGGCATGACGCGCGACATAGCCGAATAATTCAGCTCGATGTCTCGTCGACGTCCGCGACCAGTGCCGCCGCCGTCACATGGGAGGTTTGCGATGAGGTTCAGGGTCGAGGGGGACACCCCGCCGCCGATTCTGGTCGAGGCCGCCGCCGCCTACTCCTCGCGTTGCTGCGAGGGCATGCTCGATCTGTGGCGCGACGCCGTGGGCTACTGGCAGGCGACGATGACGCACGACCTGGGCTGTCCCGGCTGGGAGCCGGCCGCACCGAGGCTGCGGCGTGGGCTCGCGCCCGCCGTGGGACGCGGCTTCGCACCCGCCGCGGGATGCGGCGGCGCGTCCTTCGCGGCCGCGGTGCCGGCGGACGACGGCGGCCCGCCGCGCGTCTCCGACTCGATGCCCGCCGGCAACCTGCCCGGATTCTCCTAGCCGCGCGCCGAGTGTCGATCTTCGCGACCATCTCGGCCGAGTTCGGCGGTCCCGCTGGGACTGCGCCGGGGGTCCACCGCACCCCATAAGCCGCATATCCGGCGCCCTTCCCGCCGGTGGGAAGGGCGTGCGCGGGACAGCGGCACCGTGCCGCGAATTCGCGGTTCCCCGCCCGTTTTGCCCCGGATTATGCGACACGGCCTACCGTGCCGGCGGCACCGTGCCGCGAACACGGCGTGTCACGTCCGTTTCGTCCCCGTCGACACGACACAGGACCGCCGCGATCAGCCACATCGCGGTCACGGCGCCGTCGCGGCGACGCGCGGCACCGGGCTCGTCTGACGTTGTGCACCCTGCCAGCCACGGATGATCACCGCGACCGGCAAGATCGCGCGTTCCCGCGGGAACGCGCGGAGCCCCGAACGCACCGCCAGGAACGGCAGGACCCCGGGACCGGATGGGGTACCGGGGTCGCGGGTGGGTCGCCGTCCTAGCGGGGCAGGCCCAGGATGCGCTCGCCGACGATCGAGCGCTGGATCTGGTTGGCGCCGCCGTAGATCGTCTCCGCGCGGCTGGTGAGGAAGCTGTTCTGGAACAGGTCGAGCCCGTAGTCCTCGCCGACGACCTCGGCGGCCGGCCCGAGCAGGAGCATCTCCAGCTCGCCGAGCGAACGGTGCCACTCCGACCACTGCAGCTTGGAGATCGACGACTCCTCGTTCAGCGTGCCGGTGCGCATCAGCGAGGTGATCATCCGCATGTTGGTGTACCGGATGACCTCGAGGCCGATCCAGGCCTCCGCGAGCTTCTGGCGGACGAGCGGGTCCTTCGTGCGCCCGCGGTCCTTGAGCACCGCGATCAGGTCGCGCAGCTCGCGCTCGAACATGTACTGGTAGGGCAGCGTGGTCAGCAGCCGCTCGGAGCCGACCGTCCCCATCGCGACCTTCCAGCCGCCGTTGAGCGGGCCGACGACCAGGTCCGCCTTCGTCCTGGCGTCGCTGAAGAAGACCTCGCAGAACTCCATGGTGCCGGCGAGGGTCTGGATCGGCCGGATGTCGACGCCCGGCTGGTCCGCCGGGATGAGCAGCATCGAGATGCCGCGGTGCGCCGGCGCGTCCGGGTCGGTGCGGCACAGGACGTAGAGCCAGTCGGCGTAGGCGCCGAAGGTCGTCCAGATCTTCTGGCCGTTGATGACCCACTCGTCGCCGTCGCGCACCGCCTTCGTGCGCAGGCTGGCGAGGTCCGAGCCGGAGCCGGGCTCGGAGAAGCCCTGCGCCCAGAACTCCTCCGCCGCGGTGATCTTCGGCAGGAAACGCGCCTTCAGCTCGTCGGACCCGTGGTGCAGCAGCGTCGGGCCGAACAGGTCGCGGCCCTGGGTGCCGACCCAGTACGGCGCCGCGGCGGTCGCGTGCTCCTGTAGGAAGACGATCTCCTGCGCGAGCGTGCCACCCCGGCCCCCGTACTCGGTCGGCCAGCTGATGTTGAGCAGCTTCGCCTCGGCGAGCTTGCGCTCCCAGGCCAGCCGGACCTCCCAGTGGACGGGATCCGCCGGGCCGCCGACCCCGCGGGCCGCCGCGAACTCACCGACGAGGTTCTCGGCCAACCACTGCCGGACCTCAGCCCGGAACTCCGCTTCCGCCGGTGTATCCCGCAGATCCACGTCCACTCCAGGCTGTCTCGTCGGCTCGAATCAGGTTAACAGGTTAGATGGTTCGCGCTCAGAAAAGGTCACCTCCGGTAGCGGACGCCGTCGTGCCGTGGCGCTCGTAGGCCTTGAGCACCGCGCGCCCGATCGACCACTTGTGCACCTCGTCCGGGCCGTCGACCAGACGCTGCTGCCGAGCCTCGACGTACCAGGCCGCCAGCGGCGTGTCGAGGGTGTAGCCGAGGGAGCCGTGGATCTGCAGCGCGGTGTCGACGACGTTGTGCAGCATGTGCGCGATGTAGTTCTTCGCGATCGAGTTCTCCTGCCGCAGGTCGAGCCCGCGCTCGGCGCGGTAGGCGATGTGCATGATCATGAGTCGGCTGAGGTAGAGCTGCTCGGCGCAGTCCGCGAGCATGAACTGGACGCCCTGCCGGTCGGCCACCCGCTTGCCGAAGGTCTCCCGCTCCAGCGCCCGCGCCGCGGCCAGGTCCAGCGCCGCCTGCGCCTTGGCCAGGCTCCACATGCCGTGGCGCAGCCGGCCGTAGCCCAGGCGCAGCTGGCCGGTGGCGAAGCCGCCGCCGACCTCGCCGATCACGTTCTCGTGCGGGACGACGAGATTCTCGATGCGGACCTCGGCGTGGCCCATCGTCCCCTCGCCCTCGAAGGATGGCTCGAACGGCTCGCTCATCACCGGGATGTCGCGCACGATCCGGTAGCCCGGGTTCGGCAGCTCGACGAGGAACGTCGTGAACTGCCGGTGGCGGGGGCCCTCCTCATCGGTGCGGGCCATCACCAGGGCGAGGTCGGAGTAGCTGGCGCCGCTGGAGAACCACTTCTCGCCGTTGAGGACCCAGGTGTCGCCGTCACGCACCGCGGTGGTGCGCATGCCGGTGGCATCGGCGCCGGCGGCCCGCTCGGTCATCGAGAAGCAGATCCGCTTCTCCGCCTCGACCAGCGGGCGCAGGTACCTCTCCTTCTGCTCCGGCGTGCCGAGCTCGGCGAGGGTGAGCATGGTGGCGTCCTGCGGCCCCATGCAGTTCATCGCCCAGGCAGCCAGGTAGGTGAACGAGCGGCCGACCTCGACCTGCACGACCGCGTTCGCCAGCGGCCCGAGGCCCATCCCGCCGTACTCGACCGGGATGAACGGCGCCCACAGGCCCTGCTTGCGGGCCTCGACCCGCAGCTCGGCGACGATGTCGAAGAACGGCCGGGTGCCGACCTGCGGCTCCGCCGGGAGCACGTGCTCGTCGATGAAGGCGGCGACCTTCGCGCGCAGCGCCCTGACGTCGTCGGGAAGCTCGAAATCGATCATTGTCCGTCCCTCAGCTCATCTGCCGGTAGGTGCCGCCGTCGACCCGGACGAGGACGCCGGTGATCCACGCGGACGCCTCGCTGGCCAGCCACAGCGCGGTGCCGACGAAGTCGCGGGGCTGGCCGACCCGGCCGAGCTTCACCGACTCGGCGACCCGCTCCCACATCCGCTCGTCCCAGACCGCGGCGATGTCGGTCGCCACCGCGCCGGGCAGGATTCCGTTGGCGCGCACGGTCGGGCCGTACGCGTCGGCCAGGCCGATGGTCAGGGCGTTCAGCCCCGCCTTGGCACAGGCGTAGACCAGCTCGTCGGCGCCGGGGCGCAGCGAGCCGATGGTGCTCACATTGATGATCGAGCCGCCGCCGGCCGCCGCCATCCGGGCCCCGATCACCGACGACAGCCGGAACGGCCCCTTGAGGTTGACCGCGGTGACCTTGTCCCAGTACTCCTCGGTGATCCCCTCGAGGGTCGGGTACAGCGGCGACATGCCGGCGTTGTTGACCAGCACGTCGCAGCGGCCGAACGTGTCGTAGACGGTGTCGACGAGCCGGTCGCAGTCGGCCCAGCGGCCGACGTGGGTGCCGACGGCCAGCGCCCGGCGCCCGGTCGCCTTCTCGACCTCCGCCGCCACCTCCTGGCAGGTCTCCAGCTTGCGGGAGGCGATGACGACGTCGGCGCCGGCCGCGGCGAGCCCGAGGGTGATCGCCCGCCCGATGCCGCGGCTGCCGCCAGTCACCACGGCGACCTGGCCGCTCAGGTCGAACAGGCCACTCAGCTCGGCGAGCGTCGTCGCCGTCGGCATCGCCTCCTCGCCCGGTCCCGGCCGCGCTGGCTCCGGCCGCGCTGGCTCCGGCCGCGCTGGCTCCGGCTGCGCTGTGCTCACTGGTCCTCCAAGGTCCGCGGACGTGCGCCGTCCACGCTGTCGAATCCGGCGATGACCAGCGCCAACGCGGTGCTCATCGCGGTGGTCGGGTCGCTCTCGCCGCCGGCGGCCGTCCACTCGTCCCACACCGCGCTCGCGACCGCGACCATCGCCGCCGTCACCACCCGCGGCCGCGGATCCGTGGTCGGGTCGACGCCCATCCGGTCGGCGAGCAACCGGGCGATCTCCGCGTTGTGGGCGGCCCGCTCGCCGTGCAGGCGCGCCTGCAGCGCGGGGGCCGAGGCCACCACGCGCGACCACCGCACGACCGTCCGCCGGCCGGCGGGCGGCACGGCGCAGGTGACCATGAACGCGTTGCGCAGCGCGGTCACCGGCCCCTCCGCCGCCGGCCGGGCGGCGAGCGCCACGATGAGCCGGTCCTGGACCCGCCGGTCGTAGGCGAGCAGGACGTCGTCCTTGCCGCGGAAGTAGCGGAAGAACGTCCGCTGCGAGATGCCGGCGGCGGCCGCGATCTCGTCGACCGAGACGGCGAGGCCGCGCTCGCTGAACAGTTCCAGCGCGGCGCGCTCGATCTGGCGGGAGACCTCGCGGCGGCGCAGCTCGTGGATGTCGACGCTGCGCCACTCGGGCGGCCCCGCGTCGTCCGCGACCGCCGCGGGATCGTCGGAGGCCACCGCGATCACGTCCGCTCTCCGCGGGCGAACATCGCCGCCGACCGCATGCAGCGGTCGATCATCTCCTTCGGGATCCGGCTCGGGGTGCCCCTGGTGACGCTGCGCGCGTAGCTGCCCTCGAGGATGACCGCCAGCTTGAACAGCGCCAGCGCCTCGTAGTACGCGAGCGCGGACAGGTCCCGGCCGGTGCGCTCGCCGTAGCGGGCGGCGAGCTCGGCGCGTCGGGGCAGGCCGACCCGGTTCTCGATGTCGATCGACAGCGCCGGCTCCTCGCCGGGGTCCGACCAGCGGGCGAGCAGGTGGCCGAGGTCGAGCAGCGGGTCACCGATCGTCCCGGTGTCCCAGTCGATGACGGCGGCCAGCCGGGTTGTCTCCGTCGGCGAGGCCATCACGTTGAACGGGCTGTAGTCGCCGTGGATGATCCCGGCCGGGCTCATCTCGGGCCGGTTGCGCTCCAGCCAGTCCGCGAGGAACGTCTCCTCGGGCAGCTCGCGGACGCGGTAGCGCTCCAGCTGCTTGAGCCAGCGGGCCACCTGGCGCTCCAGGAACCCCTCGGGCCGGCCCAGCCCGTCGAGGCCGCGGGCCTGCCAGTCGAGGGAGCCGAGGTCCGCGATGGCGTCGATCATCGCGAAGGCGAGGTCGCGCTGGGCGGCGGCGGTGTCGTACGGCGCCGGCAGCACGCCGGTGGGCGTGTACCCGTCGACCCGGCCCATCATCAGGAACGGCGCGCCGATCACGGCGGTGTCCTCGCACAGCAGCAGCGGCCGCGGGTGCGGGACGGGGCTGTCCTCCAGCGCGGTGAGGATCCGCCACTCGCGCACCATGTCGGAGGCGCCGGGCGCGTTGATCACCGCGGGCGGGCGGCGCAGCACCCAGGTCTGCCCGGCGCGGCGCACCCAGAACAGCGCGTTGCCGATCCCGGTCGCCAGGCCCATCCGCTCGATCTCCAGCGGCTCGCCCGCGCCGGGCAGCCGGTCTGCGATCCAGGCGGCCAGCACCGCCGGGTCGATCGACGGTTCGGTCATCGGATTTGCGCCGTGGATACTCCGACCTTCAGGTCGGAGAGGAAACGGTGTTCAGCGTTGGAACGCATGAGCGAATCCTTTCCGTAGAATGGGAGCGTGTCCCGCTACCGGCTTTCGCCGACGTCTGAACAGGCCGTTGGGCTTGACGAGCACTGCGGGCATGCGCGTTTCGTGTGGAATCTTGCTGTGGAACAGCAGTCGTGGTGGTCGGGCTATCGGGGGA
>NZ_JCBATA010000085.1:0-32431 GCF_059816245.1 Frankia sp. RB5 | reverse complement strand
CCATCCAGATGGCCCTCGCAGGCCAGCCCTGGCTACCCGCCCCCCGCGCCACCGCGCCCGCCCTGACCACCGCCTAAAACAACATCAAAACCGGGGGTGCTGGAGCGCGCACCCGTGAATGGACACGGCTCTACGTGAATCTTCCTGATGGGCAGAGTGCCGCCTGGTTCGACCCGGGGACCGATCAGGTTCACGTCCTGCTCGACGATTACCACGACGCGGCGCTCGACGCGCTGGCCGTCTACCTGGGACAACGGTCGGGGCCCCTCGCCCGCCCGCGCTCGCCCGTCCCGCCGCGGGCCGCCGCGCCGGCGCCATCGCCACCGGCATCGACGCCGGCCCCGTCAGCGGGCTGGACCCCGGATATATCCGCCCTCGTGCCCGGCCCGGCGGACGCGGCGCTTCAGCCCGCGGACGACCTCGCCGGCAACCCGCCCGGCGCGGCGCTCATCGCGAAGATCGAGGAACTGACGCCGGGATTCTGGCGCGCGCTGCTCGACCGTCTGTTCCGCCGACCGTCGGAGGCTGAGCCGTGGCGCAAGGGCCTGATCGGCGAGCGGGCGGTAGGCGCGGAACTGGAGCGGCTCACCGGCCGGGGATGGCGGGCGCTGCATGCGATCCCGCTTCCCAACAATGTCGACATCGATCATCTGCTGATCGGCCCGGGCGGGGTGTTCACCATCAACACCAAGAACCATCCCGGCGCCCAGATCTGGGTGGGCGATCGGGTCGCAAGGGTGGGCCCACGCAAGGAGCAGTACCCGTGGAAGGCCCGGTCCGAGGCCAGGCGGGCATCGGCGGCGCTGAGCCAGGAGTGCGGGTTCGCGGTGCCCGTCGAGCCGGTACTCGCGTTTGTCAAGCCCGCGAAGCTGACCCAGGCGCCGCCGCGCGCCGAGGACGATCCCGTCCGCGTTCGCGCCATCAGGCACGACCAGGTCACGACCATCGGCGACCTTGCGGAGATGTGGCAGCCGCGGCAGGTCGAACGGATCCATGCCGCAGCCCGCGACCGACGCACCTGGCTGAACGCGTGACGGCCCACCAGCAGCCACCGTCTTCCACCAGAGCCTCGTCGCCGGCAGAGAGCGTGAGCGAGCCGCCGCTCGTCCCCGGCAAGCACCTGCTGTCAGCCCGGCGGCGGGTCGAGAGAGCGGCGGCGGCCGCACTGGCTGAGCTGGATCCGTTCTCCAAGCAGCTCGCCGTCGCCGTCGACGAGCCGGACGACGTCGATCTGGCATGCGCACTGCAGTGGGCGGCGAGCAGCGGGATCACAGCCGCCGAGGCTGGCGAGAAACTGGGGGTGACCATGACCGAGTCCGAGCTGGTCGGCTGGGTCAGCCCCTGGCCTGTATCAGCGCGGCACACACGCGGTGGGATGACGGGCACATCCGTAACCCCCACATCAACCGCGGCCGACCTCGCGGTCGATCTCGCCGACTGGCTACAGACCATCCTGGCAGACGCCGGGATCTCAGACCCCATACCGCCATGTCCCGCGCATCCGCACCCGATGCGCCCCGTTGTTCACGAGGGCGGGCCATGGTGGGAGTGTCCGAACGGCGGACTCGTCCGGCCTTGGCCACGGACAGTGGCGTGCTGAGCGGCACCTCGACGGGTTCAGCGGCCGCCAATCAGATGATCCATCAGATCGGCGGTTACCGAAGCTCCAGCTCTGCGCAGCGCAGCGACCGTCGGCCTGTCTGTGGCGCCCGTCAGCGACGCCACCGCCGTCCGGTGCGCGGCAAGCATCTGCGACTCGTACTCGGCCACGAGCCGGCCGAGTAGCTCGTCGGGAGTGACCACCTCGACGCCGGCCGCAGCGGCCGCGTCGGCACTCATCCGCCGGCCGGGATCCCATCGAACGTGCTGAAGACCGATTCGGCCCGATCGCGGACTGAGTACATCCGCCAGGCGGCGTCGGCGAGCGTGTCCGGGTCGAGTGTGTGCCCCTCGACCGGGCCGTACCGGCTGGGATCGGACACCACCTGCCGATAGATGTCACCCCGCTCGACGACCCCGCCGATGGTCAGGGTCCCGGCGTAGACACCCTGGCCGGCCAGCGCCGCGTTGAGGCTCAGCGCGTAGGCACGGACGGCGGCGGCCGTCAGGGCCAGCGATCCCAGGGCGGGCATCGGGGTGACGGCGCTGAGCCCGCCGGCGAACAGCAGCCCGCCCCTCCCGCGACCGATCATGGCCGGCAGCACGTGATTCACCACCTGGACGGCACCGAAGGTGATCGACATAGCCCGCTCGGCATCGGCGCGGGTGGTGGTGGCGATCGGCTCCGGGGGCACCGCCGGATCGGCGGCGCCCGGCCCGTAGTAGACGACATCGACGGAGGCGAACGCCTCAGTCACCGCGTCCAGCGCCCGCCGCGCCGGATCGGGCTGGAGGATGTCGGCCGCGAAGGCCCGGGCAGTGACGCCGAGCTCGGCCAGAGACGACACGTACTGGTCGTGGCGGGCGCCGTTCCGGGAGACCAACGCGACGCGAAACCCCTCCCGTCCGAAGCGGCGGCCCACCGACAGTCCGAGCCCAGGACCAGCCCCGATGACGAGGACGGTGGGACCGGGGAGACCGGACATCGTGGCTCCTCACAGTTTCGCGATCAAGATAGTCGACCTAAACCGAGGTCGTTCCTCGACTTATGTAGGCACGCTAGCACAACCCGAGGGTCACCCTCGACTTGTAGGGTCGAAGCATGACCGGGCGGAGTAGGCCTCTACGCGCGGACGCGGCGCGCAATCGGGCCAAACTGCTCGACGCCGCGACCGCGGTGTTCGGTGAGCGCGGCCTGGACGCTCCGCTGGAGCAGATCGCGCGCCACGCGGAAGTCGGCATCGCCACGCTCTATGCGCACTTCCCGAGCCGCGAGGCGCTCGTCGCCGCGGTCCTGCCGGGACGCCTGGCGGCCGTGGACCAGCTCGGGGGGGTGGCATTGGCCGACCCCGACCCGTGGCGGGGATTCACCGGATTCGTGGTCGGCCTGTTCGCGCTGCGCGCCCAGGACCGCGGTCTCAACGACGCGCTGGCGGAGTGGGTCGCGGCCGATTCAGAAATCGTGCGCGAGGCCTGCCAGCGCGGCCTGGACCTGGCCGAGAAAATCATCGAACGGGCTCGACTCGATGGCCGGTTGCGTTCGGACTTCACGTCCGCCGACCTGAGCACCATCGGCCGCGCGATGGCCCACGTGATCAACGAATCCACCGAGGCCACCGCGTCCGAGTGGCGCCGGTGCCTGACGTTCTTCCTGGACGGGCTCCGCGCCCACCCTGCCGACGCCGATTCGCCGGCGACGACCGGCCACCCGGTCTGACTGTCGCTCGCGGGGGCGCGTTCGGTGGCGGCCGGTGATCCCGCACCGCCCCAGGAGTCAGACGGCCGATCTACGCCTTGGCGGTGGCCTTCATGGCCTTCTTGTAGTCGCGGACCTTGATGCGGGACTCGGGGCTCACGATGTCGGCGACCGAGCGGTAGCTGCCGTCCTCGCCGAACGGGTCACACGCCTCCTGCCAGCCGGGCGGGGTCACGCCGAGCTGCTTGCCGAGCAGCGCCACGAAGATCTTCGCCTTCTGCTGACCGAAGCCCGGCAGCGCCGCGACCTGCTTGAGCAGCTGACGGCCGTCCGCCGCCGTCGTCCACACCGCCGCCGCGTCCCCGCCGTACGAGTCCAGCAGCAGCCGGCACAGCGACTGCACCCGCTTCGCCATCGATCCCGGGAACCGGTGCAACGCCGGCTGCCGCGCGAAGATCACACCCAGCTCGTCCGGAGCGAACTCCGCCAGCTCCGTCACGTCCCAACGGCCGCCCCAGCCGCGCCACCAGCTCGTACGGCGCCGCGAACGCCCGCTCCAACGGGATCTGCTGGTCCCCACCGGTCTCGGAAGGATGAAGTGGAAACAACCCTCAGGCGGACTCTCGCAGGACCCTCCGCACGATCTCCTCGACCTGGTCCTCGGTCATCACGGGCGCGTCGAGGCTCTCCACCGCGCGCGACAGGATGCGCCGAACCAGGGCTGACGTGGGGATGTGCTCAGCCGCCGCGCGCACCTTGAGCGCGTCCGCCAACGACGCCGGCACCCGTACCGAGACCACAGCCTGCTCGGACTCGATCGAATCGCCCGCGTATAGAACACCTCAGGTCCGGCAAACGTAAACATGCCGCCCGTCGCAGGACAGGTTGTCGTTGATCGCCGCCCGCCAGTCGAGCCCGCCGATGCCCTCGAGGGGACGGGACACGCCGACTACAGGCGATCACACAGCCCGCTTGCTAAACGACAACTTAGCCGGCGTTCTGGCTGCTCACATGCCGACCAACCCTCCGCACGCCCCGAACCAGCGAAGCCAATTCCGAGCGCGCCTTGACCGCCGAGGCGACAACTCGGTAGGGTTTTCGTCAATAGGCTTATGGCGCCAAAAATCGCCCATGCTGCCTTGGAGATCACCGTGAAGTGGTTACGCCGCGCCCTACTCCCACTCCTGCTCTCCCTCAGCATCGCACTGCTAGCGGCGGCACCCGCGCACGCCGAAAAGCTGGGAACCAGGCCCAACTGGGGTGCGTGTGGCGTGTCAACCAGCGAACAAAAAATGGTCTACGACTTCGGCGGCATCAATTTGCGATGTGGCAACAACCGCTGGGGTTACCGCCATATAAAGGACGGAGGCAGCGGAGAAGACGGGCACTACGACGATTTCCAGAACCTGGCCAGACCGGCCGGGCTCAACTGGAGCGACCTGGTACACTGGGCCATCTACTACAACACTAAAGATCCCGACCATGTCGTCGTCGACCAGAATACCGGCTGCCGAGATCGGCTGCTGTACGCGCAGGATGGCAATGGTCGCCAGGTGTGGCAGCAGCGATTCAGGATGATCTACAATGCCACGGATGGCCGCGTTATCACCGTCTATCCCACGTCCGGGACCTGTCAGCGGCAATAAGTTCATCGTCGCCGCTCGCGCCCGGCATGGATCTCCGGTATCCGGCTGCTTCGATGGGCGAGACCACGAGGAAGTCCCAGAGAAGCCCGTCGCCCTGCTGCGCACGTTCGGCTCATGGCATGACCGGGAGATCCCGGCCACCGGCGGGATAGCGCCCGCAGACGGCTCGGCGAGGAGCCGTCTGCGGGCCGCGCCAATCTCGCTTCGATGGGTGCGACGTGCCCTCAGGTGCCAGGTCTGTCGGACGACCAATAGCCACCTTCCGCATCTGCTGACAGAAATGATCTACGTTCGGGGCCTCGTCGACGGACAAGAGAGACGCGACCATCAGCTGACCGGTCGAGCCGGATCTCGACAAGCGACAAGAAGACGTCCGAGTCGAAATATTCCTGAATCTGCATGATGATGTACTGCAACCGGACTCGGTCCCGCTCATCCCCCTGTGCTTCGGCAAGACCGAGGACGGCATTCTCCTCGTCCAGCCAGTTGAAGTACTCCTTCAGAAGATTCAGTTCAAGCGTGACGCGAACTGCTCGATCCTCATCACGAAGATCGAATGTTCCAGCTGTGGAATCCAGGTCGGAGATCTGATACCCACGCCGAAGGATTTCGACAACAGCATCGAACAGTTCTTGCTTGTCAGCCATGTAAACCTCGGCGATTCATGGTGATTGTCACAATGGGCCCGGTGGTGGCGAGCAGCTGAGCGGAGACTCCTCGCCGACAAGGAAGCCGCCGGCATCGACCGAATCAGGAGCTGTCAGGGACAGGACACCTCACACATCCTATGCCACGGCCAAAGGATCCGGCGGGCTACCGCGCGGCCAGCCTGGGCTGTTCATCTCGAACGTTACCTGATCCTGCTATGAGGGTAGTCGGTGCCGGGGCACAGGAAAGTGCTTCTGACCTGGAAGGACACAGGTGTCTCACCCGAGACTGACACAGAGGGGGCCGCCCCCGACAGCACCCCCGGGCTGTCTGTCAGAAAGCCGAAAGTCGCTCTGCGGCCAACAGGCCGATCAAGCCATCGCCCTCAGCGCGCCGCGGCGACTGGAGCGCGGTCAGGTAGCTGACGCCTTGGCAGCGGCCTTCATGGCCTTCTTGAAGTCGCGGACCTTGATGCGGGACTCGGGGCTCGTGATGTCCGCGACGGAACGGTAGCTGCCGTCCTCGCCGAACGGCGCGCACGCCTCCCGCCAGCCGGGCGGCGTCACCCCGAGCTGCTTGCCCAGCAACGCAACAAAGATCTTGGCCTTTTGAGTGCCGAAGCCGGGCAGCGCCGCGACCTGCTTCAGCAGCTGCCGGCCGTCGGTTGCAGTCGTCCACACCCCGGCAGCGTCACCGCCGTAGCTGTCGATGACAATCCGGGAGAGCTTCTGCGTCCGCTGCGCCATCGCGGCGGGGAACCGGTGCAGCGCCGGCTGGACGGAGAACACCGCCGCCAGTCCCTCCGGGTCCATCGCCGCAAGATCCGCTGCGTCCAACCCGCGCCCAAGCCGCCGCGTCAGCTCCAGCGGCGCCGCGAACGCCCGTTCCAGCGGGATCTGCTGATCCAGCACCATCCCGATCAGCAGCGCCAACGGATCGTTCGTCAGCAGCTCGTCCGCCTCGTCGATCTGACTTAGGTGCAGTCCCACGGCACCACCGTAGCCGACCTAGGTCACGGCGACCGCCGCAGCGATCAGATCACCGGAGGTAGGCTCCGATCACTCGTGTGTTCACCCGGCGGCGCGGCGGATGCCGTCGATGACAAGACGCAGGCCGAAGTCGAAGTGCTCCTCCCGGTGCGGAGCAGGGAGATGGTCGAGCGCGGCGAACAGATGTGGGTGGCGTTTTGGATCAACCGAGCCTACGAGTCGTGCGGCGCTCGCGGACGGATCCGGCAGAGCGGCGGCGAGTTGTTCCTCGGTGCTGTGGCTGACCACGTAGTAGGTGATCGTGTCCGCCGACCACGCCGCATCTCGGCTGGACAGCCCCCCGGCGCGGAGAGTAGAGATCATCTGCTCGCCGTACGCCAGCGCGTTGGGCAAGGGAAAGAAGACGCCCGCGAACAGCCGAGCACCGTCGCGGCGGGACAGCAGTGCCTCGTGCAGACGATGAGCGAGTTGGACGACCTGGTCGTACCAGGGCAGGTGCTTGTCGAGGTCTGACGTCACTCCAGCCAGCAGCGCGTCGGCCATCGCCTCCAGCAGCACCTGCTTGCCGGGGAAGTGCCAGTAGGTCGCACCGTTCTGCACGCCAAGTGCCCCAGCGAGCCGACGCATAGTCAGCTGGTCCAGCCCCACCTCGTCGAGCAGGTCGAGCGCGACGCCGAGTACTTGATCCCGACTGAGCCGCACGGCAGATCCTCCCAAAGGATTTGACGGACGGAGTCAGTATGACCACACTTCAACATTGTTGAACTTAAACGCTGTTGAAGTTGACGACGTCGGTCAGCGGCCGAGGCGGCCTGCATGAGGCCGCCGGGTGGCGGCAGACCCACTGGCCGGATCGGCGTCGCGGGAGAGGACGCAGAGAGTGCGCACGATCCTGTTTTCCGGCCGGGGCCCGGTCGAGGTCGTTCAGCGCACGGCGCCGACACCGGGACCTGGGCAGCTCCTCGTTCGGACGGAGGCCATCGGAGTTGGAGTGGGCCTGGTCCGGCAGCTGACCGCGGCCGGCGAGCGCCGCGAACCAGTCCGTCCAGGCAGCGAGCTGGTGGGGACCGTCGTGGCGACCGGCTCGGAGGTCACGCGCTTCAAGATCGGAGATCGGGTTGGTGGCGTGGTGTTCGAGGACGCTTACGCCGACCTGGCCCTCGCCGACCCGCGGTTGGTCGGGCCCGTACCCGCGGACGTCGACGCGGCGGTGGCGCTCGCACTGGTTCGCGGCGGGCTGATCGCCAGCAGCGTGCTCGAGGCCGGTCGCCTCACCGAGGGCGAATCCGTTCTGGTCACTGCCGCGGCCAGCGGAACCGGTCACCTCGCGGTGCAACTCGCCAAGGTCCTCGGCGCCGCCCGGGTGGTTGCCGCCGTCGGGTCGCTGGACAAGGCGGGCTTTGTCCGCGAGTGCGGCGCCGATGACGTAGTGACGTACTCGTCGGTGTCCTGGGGCGAACCCGTGGACCTGATCCTCGACGGAGTCGGCGGGCACCTGGTGCAACGCGGCGTGGACAGCCTCGCCGCGTTCGGTCGCCTTGTCGCGTTCAGCGCCGGCGGCGGCACCATCGATGCCGGCAGCCTCCTTGGTGGCCTGAAGTCGGTCATCGGCTTCGCGATCGGCACGGTCAACCGGACCCGGCCCGAGCTGGTCGAGCGGCGCCGGGCCGAGCTCTGGGATCTGCTCGCGGCCGGCCAGTTGCGCCCCCGCCATGTCAATGTCCCGTTCGAGAAGATTACCAATGCGATTGAGCTGGTCGCGAACCGCGCCAATCAGGGCCGGGTCGTTCTGCGTACCGAACCTCTCCCGACCGGATGATCGGGAGCCAGCCTGAAACAAGGTTGCCTTCGGCGAACGTCACGCCTCGTCGTCACAGACGACGACCAGCTTTCCTCGGGTGTGCTGACGCAGGAGATCGACGCACGCCCGCGCACCCTCCGCGAGGAGATAGCGCCGACCGATCGGGTTGGGCAGCATCCCGTCCAACGCCTGTTCGGCGAGGACGTCCAGATCTCCTGGGACAGCGGCGGTGAAGAGGGTCTCCACGATCAGGTCACTGCCCGTGAACGAGACAGGATCATGGACGGGAAAGACGATGTTGAGCAGCCGGCCAGCGGGCCGGATCAGCCGGGCGAGATCAGCCAGATCATCGCCGGGGAGAGCGAGATTGACGACGGCATCCACCCCCTTGGGATAGCGACGGGCCACATCGTCGGCCGTGTCGCCGGCTCGGTGGTCGACCGTCTCGCGAGCGCCGAGACCGCGGACATATTCGCCGTCGCCGGCGCTCGCGGTCGCGATGACATGCACACCGGCCGCGGCGAGCATGGGCACGAGCACACCGCCGACGCCTCCTGTGGCGCCGATGACCAGCACCACGTCACCGCGCCGGTGCTCGAGCGCCCGGATCAGCGGGAGCGCGGTCAGCCCGACGGTGGGCAGAGCCGCGGCGTGCTCGACTGACAACCCGGGAGGCCGAATCGTCAACCCTGGCGTGTCGGCCTCGAACACCGCGTACTCGGCGAGAGTGCCCGTCGTGAGGGAGGGCGGGGACGCCACCTGCGCGGCCAGACCGCGCAGGTGGCGGGGAAGACCCAACCCGAACACCTCGTCGCCGACGCGGAACCGAGTCACGCCAGCGCCCACCTCGGTGACCGTGCCAGCGAAGTCGCCGCCGATGACGTGCGGGAAGCTCAGCGGCGCCATCTCGCGGAGCTCACCGCCCAGCAGCCGCAGCTCACCGGGATTGAGCGCCGTCGCGCGCACCCGCACCTGGATCTGCCCCCGATCTGGCCGGGGTATCGGCAACTCTCCCACCGTCAGCCGCTCGGGTGGCCCGTAGTCGTCCGCGATCACCGCGCGCATCGTCGTCTTCATGATCCTCATCTACTCCTCGTCGAGCCGCATCCGACATAACAGGACCGCCTGGTCATGTTAACGAGGCTAGCGCAGAAGTGGACCGCGCGGTCAGGTTGGTACACTGCACGGGTCGAAGGGAGCGGGAAGTATGGCCACCGCGGCGCAGCCACGCCGGTTGCGAGCGGACGCCGCCCGCAACCGGCGGTTGCTGCTCGACACCGCCGCCACGGCCTTCGCGGAGCAGGGCATCGAGGTTTCGATCGCCGAGATCGCCCAGCGGGCCGGCGTGGGCAAGGGCACGGTGTTTCGCCATTTCCCCACCAAAGAGGACCTGATCGCCGCGATAGTCGGCGATCAGCTCGACTATCTCTCCGACGCCGGAGACGCCCTCCTGGAATCCGCTGACCCGACCGCGGCCTTGATCGAGTTCATGACCCTGGGGGTCGACCTCCAGGCACGTGACCGCTCCGTCTGCCAGATCGCCATCGGCGTCGTCCACAACGACCCGGAGATCAAAGCCGCCGCGGATCGCCTGGGCCGGACCGCGACGGCGCTCACGGAACGCGCCCGCGAGCACGGGGGGATACGAGACGACGTGACGGGGCAGGACGTTCTTCTGCTCCTGCGTGGCGCCTATCAGGCCGCCGCACCGCTGGCGCATGTCGCGCCCGAGCTGGGGCGCCGCTACCTGGCCGTCATCGTGGCCGGCCTGCGCCCGGCGGCGAGCCCCCTGCCCGGGCCGATACCGGGTCCGTCCTTGTCGATCGACACGATGCGGACCGAAGTCGAAGACGGAGATAGCCGAAACGCTTGAGCTCTCCGACCAGCAGCCTCGATACGCACTGAAACTGTTGATCGAGAAGGGGAGGGTTCTCGATGCCCTGGTAGCCCCAAACCGAGTTATCGCCTCACCGCACAGGATGCGTTGATCAGGGCTGGTGCGCGATCGGGGTGTTCTGTATGGCGTTGAGCAGGTCGAACCCGGCCAACGTCATCCCGTAAGGACTGCCCCAGAGCACGTCGGCCGCGAACTGGTGGTCGTACTCGTCGAACGTATCGACGAACTCTTCGGCCTGCTCGCCGAGCTCACACCAGCCCAGCCGAGCGTGGCCGACGGCATCGAGCCGACGTCGGCTTAGATCTCAGCGGTCGTCGTCGAACGTCGCGCACCTCATCCCGCGCCAGCGCGCGGAGAAACCCTGGTCGGGAGTCAGCGACGAACTGCCGTCACGGACAGACTGCCAGCTACCGCGCCAACCTCGGCAGCACCCCGGCGACGACCGGACTCACCCCTGCCCAGGCCAATACCGCGCGCGGCGGGGTGTTCGACGGCACCGCGCTGGCCCACCAGCTCCACTCACCAGCCCTGCTCGACGACGTCCGCTCGGCGTTCGTCGACGGCATCGACACCGCCTTGCTCGTCTGCGGCGGGATAGCGTTCACCGGGGCGCTCCTGGCACTGGCGCTGTTCCCACGCAGGGCAACCACCGCCTTGCCAGACGCCCCCGACGACGGCGACGAAGGAGACGCTGTCGACATCGCCGGCACCGTCGCTGGCGTGTCGCGGCCGCCGCACGTCAGCCAGGCGGGTGGCGAGACATGATCGACATGGCACGCGCTGACATCGTTGTCGAAAGGAGGCGTCATTGTCGCCGGAGCGACCATCGTGGAGTCAGACGCAGACCATCGCGCTCAAGCAGGCGATCCAGTCGACCGCGCTACGGCTGTTCGCCGAGCGAGGCTATACCGAGACCACGGTCAGCATGATCACCGAAGAGGTCGGGGTCGCTGCGCGGACCTGCTTCCGCCACTTCCCGACCAAGCCCGACATGGTCCTGTGGGACGCCGCCGACTACGACATGCTGGTCCACTTCCGCGCCCGCCCCGCGGACGAGGGCGTCATCACGGCCTTCCGTGAGGTGCTGCGCGCCGGTTACGCCACCCTGAGTCCCGAGCAGCGCGCCCTGGAGCGGCACCGCACCGAGCTCATCGCCGCGATACCCGAAGTCCGCGCGGCCCACCTGGACCACCTCACGTCCGCCGCACACGACTTCACCCTGGCCGTGGCAGAACGTGCCGGACGCAAGACGGACGACCCCGACATCGTCGCGGTCAGCGGCGCCATCATCGGGATCATGATGATCACCCAGCTTGACCTGCGCAGGCAACCCCCGCCGTCCTCGCCGCATCGGGACCCGGCTGTTGCGATCGACGACGCCTTGGCCCGGCTGCAACAAGGATTCGGCACACTCTGACCGGCACCGGCAGCAGCGGATGTCCGGCGCGAACGAGGGGCTGCGGCCGGGGCGGGTCCGCCTTCACGGACGAGGATCGCCCCATCCACTCCAACTATCCGAAACCCGCTGGTCCAGAACCATCCCAATAAGGAGGGCAAGCGGGTCGTTGGTCAGCAGCTCGTCCGCCTCGTCGATCTGGCTCAGATGAAGTCCCACGGCCATCACGGTAGCTGGCTCGAACCGGCTGTCGCCCCGCTGGTAGGGCCACCGCGCAGAAGATGTCATCCCGGCCGATTCCTCGATCGTAGACGTCATGGCAGGGCCGGGGGTCTCGCCGTGCGTCTGATCCATCCAGGAGCTGACGGCACGGTCCGACCGCAGACGGACGATGCGAAGCATGGACCCGGACCGCTGGTCAGCGCGGCTCACCGGCTGCGTCAGCGCGAGCCGCGCAGGCCGTGGCCTGCCCAGCGGGCCGGAGACTGCCGCTGATGGTCAGCGCGGCTCTGGCGACCAGGGGGACAGCGCGGCGGGCCTGGGCCGCCGATCGCGCCGTCACGGTCAGGGCGGCCGCGGGGCCTTGGGCGGCGAACGGGTCCACGGGGACCGCCACCTCGTTCTCGCCGAGACGCCATTCCTCCCACGCGCTCGCGGGCGCTCCGGCCCGGATCGTGGCGAGCTGCCGATCCAGCGGTCCAGGCGCGGTAAGCGTGTACGGCGTGAGGCGGACCAGGTCGGCCAGCACCTGGCGGCGGCGGGAGTCCGGCAGATAGGCGAGCAGGACCTTGCCGGCCGCGGTGGCGTGCGGGGGCAGCATCGTTCCCGGCCGCAGGGTGGAGCCGACACCGTCCACGACGACGAAGCGGATACCGTCCAATGCCGCGAGCAGCACTGGTAGCCCCGTCGTCCTGTTCAGTCTGTCGAGAACGGGACGTCCTGTCTCGACCAGCCGGCGGCGGCAGGGAGCCTGCCCACCGAGCGTCCACAGCCGGCTTCCCAGCCGGTAGGACCCGTCGGACTGCCGTTCCAGGCCACCCCAGGCCACCAGCTCGCGTACCAGCCGCAACGCGGTCGGCAGCGGCAGGGCGGAACGCTCAGCGATCGCGGTCAGACGCAGGCTGGGTGTCCCGTCCGCGAACGCGTCCAGCACCGAGAACGCTCTGCCCAGCACCGACATCGCGTGCTCCCCTCTCCACGAGTAGACCAGCTTTCATCCTGTGAAAGTGGGAGTTTTGGATTCACGGAGTGTGGAGGAGAACCTGGCGTCAGGTACCCATAGCCGCCCTTGAAGGGAGCCGCATGTTGCCTACCCTCAGCTGTGAGATACCACCTGTCGCGGCCCGAGCGGTACGCCACACCCGACCGAACCGCGCCGGGCATGATCTCTGGCAGCGGACGCACCCGGTCATCATAGATGGGCGTCACGCAATAGATGGGCGTCACGCAAGCTCGAAGTCCGCGGACGGCGGTGCCGAACGATGATCCCGCTTGGACTCGCGCTCGAACTGCCCGCCGCGGACGGCCCCAACGCGGTGGACGACCTCGTCACCCGGGCCCGCGCCGTCGCGGACGCCGGACTGGCATCACTCTGGCTCGGCCAGGTCTATGACGTCGACGCGCTGACCGCCCTCGCACTCATCGGGCGGGAGGTCCCGGGGCTGGCCCTGGGAACGGCCGTGACGACCATCCACTCGCGGCACCCGATCGCGATGTCCAGCCAGGCGCAGACGACCCAGGCCGCGGTCGGCGGGCGCCTGCGGCTCGGCCTCGGAGTCGGTAGCCGCGCCACCGTCGAACAGCGCTATGGCCTGCGCTTCGACCGACCGGTCCACCGGATGCGCGAGTACCTCGCCGCTCTCCGCCCGCTCCTCCAGACCGGGACGGTCACCATCCGCGGGCAGGAGGTGACTGCGGACACCTCAGGATGGTCCGCCCGGGTCGCCGGAGCCACTCCGCCTCCCCCGCTGCTGCTCGCGGCGCTGGGCCCTGCCATGCTGCGCCTCGCCGGCGAGCTGGCCGACGGGACCATCACCTGGCTGGCCGGCCCGCGCACGATCGCCGAGCACATCGCGCCCGTGCTGGCCGCCGGCGCCGGTGGGCAGCACCGTGAGGTCATCGCCAGCCTCCCCATCTGCGTGACCGACAGACCCGACGAAGCCCGCGCCCGCGCCGCGACCAACCTCGCCTTCTTCGCGGCGGTCCCGTCCTATCGGACGATCCTCGACCGCGAGGGCGCCTGGTCCCCAGCCGATGTCGCGATCGTCGGAGACGAACGCGACGTCGAGAAGGAGCTGGCGCGATTGGCCGATGCCGGCGCCACGCACTTCATCGCCAATCTGTCCGGACTCACCACGCCGGAGGAGCGCGCCCGCACCGTCGCCCTGCTCGGCGCGCTGTCCCGGTAGGCCCGCCTTGGCCGCACCGGCGACGGAACGCAGACGATCTAGAAAAAGCCGCGCCCGTTCCGGAGAACGGCGGGAGAAAGTACATGCCGTGCTACCGACGCAGGCTCCCGCACGTCAAACGCCGACACGGTCGCCCGCTGCGGTCCTTCACTCCGCACCAGCGGATCCCAGATAGATTCTGGCGCTACACGGTCAGGCGAGTACGGATTGCCCCATCCCGCTCCATCCTTCCGATACTGGCTGGTCCAGCACCATCCCGATCAGCAGCGCCAGCGGATCGTTCGTCAGCAGCTCGTCCCGCCTCGTTGATCTGGCTCAGATGCAGTCCCACGACACAACCGTAGCCGACCGCGTCTCGGCGACCGTCGCGCCGCTGGCCAGACCGCCCTCTCATCTCAGGTGGCCGTCCGCCTCCGTGGCCGTCCCCCCTTCACGATCATCCGCCCCGGGGAGGAGGAATGGTCGCCGCGGTCTGCGCCCACGGTCGAGCCAAGAAGTCCGTCCAGGTGGGGATGACCACGAGGTCAGCGGACTGGATTCTTCCGGCATGGGAATTTCACGAACGGCTGACGCGGTTGCGGCCGGCCATACCGGTGCGGCTATCACCGTCGAAGGGTTGGCAAAGCACTACGGCAGGTCTGTCGCCGTCGAGGACGTGTCGTTCAGCGTTCGTAGCGGAGCCATCACCGGATTCTTTGGGCCCAACGGAGCCGGCAAGACCACGGTGCTCAAGGTGGTCAGCGGGCTTGCCCGGGGGAGTGCCGGGCGGGTTCTGGTGAACGGTCGTGAGACACACGCGCGGGACGCGGGCACCCTGGGCGCCTTCATCGAGCCCTGCGGCGCTCACCCAGGCCGCGCGGCGCGCGCGCATCTTCGTTCGTTGGCGACCATGGCCGGGTTGCCGGGGGCGCGGGTCTCCGAGGTGCTGGCCCTGGTGGGCCTTGAGCAGGACGCGCGCCGCAGGGTCGGGCGGTACTCGCTCGGCATGCGCCAGCGGCTTGGTCTCGCGGCGGCGCTGCTCGCCGATCCGGACATCCTGGTGCTGGACGAGCCGACCAACGGGTTGGACCCGCAGGGGATCCGATGGCTGCGGACCCTGTTGCGGGAACGGGCCGACTCGGGCCGCACCGTCGTGCTGTCCAGCCACTCGCTGACCGAGGCCGAGCGGCTGGTCGACGATGTCGTCGTCATTCACCAGGGGCGCATCGTGCATCAGGCTCCGATGGGTGCGATTGCCCAGGGTGGATCAACGCTCGAGGACATCTTCCTAAACCTGACCGGAGGGGAGGACGCGTGAGCCGGCTGGTCAGGGGTGAGCTGATCAAAATTTTGAGCACGCGCACGGCGCTGGCGTTCGCGGTGACCTCGGTCGCTCTGACGGCCGCCAATGCGATGATCGTCGCGGTCGCCTCGGGAACGCTCGACGAGGTGGGGGAGAAGGAGGAGGCCCTGTCCGGTATGCCGATCCTGTTGCTGCTGCTCGGGGCGGTCGGTGTCGCCGGTGAGTTCCGGCACCGCACCGCCGCGCCCGCGGCGCTCGCCTCGGGTACCTCCCGGGAACGCCTGCTGCTCGCGCGGGCCACGGCGTACGCGATCACGGGTCTGGTCGTCGGCACGCTCATGGTCGCGGTCTCGCTGGGGGCGGGGCTGCCGCTTCTGGGCCGACAGCCTGGGCCCGACCTGGGCGCCGGCGAGGTGACCGGAGTGGCGCTGGGTCTGCTGGGGTCGTCGGTGCTCGCGACGGTGATCGGAGTCGCCGTCGGCGCGCTGCTTCGCAACCAGATCCTGGCGGCGGTCGGGGCACTGATCCTGACTTTCGTCTTGAACCCGCTGTTCGACCGCGTGCGGGAGGGTTCGTCGGACTACACGCCGCTCGGCGCGGTGGCGGTGCTGACCCGCATGGTCCACGGGCCGACCCGCATCTCCCTGGCCGCGGCGGCGATCGTCCTGGGCGTCTGGACGGTGGGGCTCATGGCCGCTGCACTGGCCGGCGAACGCCGACGCGACCTGGCATGACCATCGAGGTGGCGGGGCTGCGGCGACTGCGTGCGCGCGCGGTGGCGGCCGCCCGCGTCCGCGGCACGGGGCGGGACCACCGGTGGGACCGGCGCGCCCTCGGATTCGATCTCCTCGTCGCGGTGGCCGCCACGATCGCCGAGCTGAGCCTTCTCCTCAACGACGACCACACCGCGCGGGTGTCGACCGTGCTGCTGGCGGTTTCGTCCGGCGGCGCGCTCACCGTGCGCCGCCGGGCCCCGTGGATGGTGCTCCTCGCGACGCTCGCGCTCGCCGGGGCGCTGGTGGCCACCGGCGACGCACCGGGCGGTGCGCCTGTCCTGGCCGCACTCTTCACGATCGCTGAACGCGGCGACTGGCGCCGCGCGCTCGCCGCGCTCGTGCCCACCGCCGTGCTCCTGGCCGCACTGTCGATCGTGTCCGTCCCGGTGACGGCGGGAGTGTGGGCGCTGGGCAGGTATGCGCAGACCCGCCGCCGGTATGTCCGCGCCCTCGAGGAACGCGCCGAGCACCTCCAGCGTGAACAGGAGCAGTTGACCCGGCTCGCGGTGCACGAGGAACGCGCGTCGATCGCCCGTGAACTCCACGACATCGTCGCCCACTCGGTGACCGTGATGCTGCTCGGCGTGCGCGGCGCCCGCGACGTGCTGCGCACGTCGCCGGACCGGGCCGACGACACGCTGGCCCGGGTGGAGCGGAGCGGAGAGCACAGCCTCACGGAACTCCGCCGCATGCTGACCGTGCTGCGCACCCCGGGCACCCCCGCCGACTCCCGCCCCGCGCCCTCGCTGCGGGATCTGGCGGGGCTCGTCGCCGAGTATCACGCCGCGGGGTTACCCGTCGAGCTACGAGTGACAGGGGAACCGATCTTGCTGCCCGACGGTGTGGAGTTGTCCGTCTACCGCATCATCGAGGAGGCTCTGACCAATGCGGTGAAGCACGCGCGTCCCCGCCAGGTCATGGTCGCACTCGCCTATCGTGACCGATGCCTTGACATCGAGGTGACCAATGACGGGACAGCCGCCGAGCCGGCCCGGGTTCCGATCCTCGGCGGCACCGGGGATGCACTCGTGACCAACGAGTCGGCTCGGCACGGCCTCATCGGGATGCGAGAACGGGCCTCGGTGCTCGGTGGCGAACTGGAGTTCGGTCATCAGCGCGACGGCTGGTTCCGAGTCGCCGCCCGGCTCCCAGCGGAAGAGCGAGCATGAGCGTGGGCCACGCCGTCGCGGCGACACTCACGAGAGCGAGAATCGGATGAGTATCCGCTTGCTGATCGTGGACGACCAGGAACTGGTCCGGATCGGCCTGCGACTGATACTCGAGGCCCTGGACGACTTCGAGGTGGTCGGCGAGGCCGCGGACGGCCAGGAAGCGCTCGCGCGCGCCGAGGAGTTGCGACCCGACGTCGTCCTGCTCGACATTCGCATGCCGCGCATGGACGGTGTCGAGACCACCGCTCGCCTGACCGGCGGCGGGCTCACCCCACCCCCGCGCGTGCTCATCCTCACGACCTTCGACCTGGACGAGTACGTGTTCGGCGCGCTGCGCGCCGGAGCGGCCGGGTTCCTGCTCAAGGACTCCTCCCGCGAGCGCCTGATCGAAGCGATCCGCGTCCTGCACGCCGGCGATGCGCTGCTTTCGCCCTCCATCACCAGGCGGCTGGTCGAGACCTTCACAGCCCGTACCCGCCCGCCGACGCCACCCGGCCTGCTCGACGAACTGACACCACGCGAGCGCGAGGTGCTGGTACTGGTCGCCCGCGGCCTGTCGAACACCGAGATAGCCGAGCGTCTCGTCGTGACTGAGGCGACGGTGAAGAGCCACGTGGGTGCCATCTTCACCAAGCTGGGGCTGCGAGACCGGGTCCAGGCCGTAGTGCTCGCGTACGAGAACGGCGTCGTCGCTGCCGGCGAGCCCGCCTGACCAGTCCGAATCCGCTCGGCCGGCCATGCCTGGCCATGAGCCGGGCCGCGAGGGTACGCGGTCAGGCGGGGGCCGACCGTCCCGTCCCACTCGTTCTTTCCGACACCCGCTGGTCCAGCACGATCCCGATCAGCAGCGCCAACGGGTCGTTCGTCAGCAGCTCGTCGGCCTCGGCGATCTGGCTCAGGTGCAGTCCCACGCCATCACGGTAGCGTTGGACTCGGCCGAGGGGCCGCCCACCTGCCGATCCGCCGAGCGATGCTACTGCCCGGCAGCTACTTCGTCCCCTGGTTTCGCCACCAATCGCTGCGCATCAGTCCGCGCAGGAGGTCCACCGCCACCGCCGGAATTAGCGGGGTGCCGTCGTCAGGATTCTCGGGCATGCGATTGGACTTCGGGTCGACGACTCCGATGGCCAGGTTCGTGATGACCTGGCTGATGGCGTCCGTGATCTTGGCGACACCGGCCGTCGCTGGATCACGGGTGAGGTCCGGGCGTATGGCGTCGAGCAGGTGGTTCGGCAGCGAGGTCAGCATCCGCAGGGTCTCACCGCGCAGGCCGTCGAGCTCGGCGCCGCCTCGGTCCATCCGGACCTGGTCGAGCAGGTCGAACATGGTCGGCGAGCCCGGCGGAAGGTCGTCGACGCTCTTGCCGATCACGCGGGCGAACATGTCGGGGTTGGGCAAGCGGGGCAGCAGTCCGATCGCCGCGAGCAGGCGCCGCTCCGGGTCGACCCGGATGACGTCGCCGATCGTCCCTGCCAGCTCTGGGTGCGCGGGCAGGGCTCGGCCGAGGATCATCAGCGCGGTCGTGGCCTGAGCCGGGGTGGCCGCCTTCGCGATGGTTTCGCCGAGCGACGGCGTCTGCGCCAGCGCCGCCGCCGCGATCCGCTCACCGTAGGCGGCGGGACGCAGTGCCTCCGCCGCCCACCGGCCAGCGTACAGGCGACGAAGCTCGTCCACCACGCTTCGCAGCTCGCGGGTTTTGGTCTGGAGCAGCTCCGGCAGAGTCGCGGCCAGCGCTTGCGCGTCGTCGGCCGACCTGGGACGCAGCAAGATGGCCGTCGTGATGATGCGGGCCACGAGCTCGGCGCCGGGGCTGGTCGCGGCATCGGCGCCCGTGCCGGCGGGGTCAGGCCACCGCGGCCGTTCGTGCCGGCAAAGTGTGGTCAGCGGGCTCTCGGCTGGCTGCTTGGCAGGGGCATCCGGCAGGGCCGCCAGCAACGCCGCCGCGTGCACGTCAAGCACCGTGTCTAGCTCCTCGAGGTCGGCCCACGAGCTGGAGTCGGGCTCGGCGCTCGTTGCGGTGCCCAGTTCGGCGGCGAACGCGGAGCGGGCGGCCGTGAAGTGAACATGCCTGGCGTGCGGGCCGGGGGCCAGCGGCGTGATCGTGTGCGGTTCCGCTCGCTCGAACATGCCGGCGACCTGAGTGTCCGGCAAGGCCAGCTCGCGCAGGCCCCGGAGCAAGCCTCCGGTGGCCCGGGTCAGCAGAAGCAGCCGGCTCGCGGTCGACCGGCCCACCAGCGCACGTGCGGTCGCGACCGTCTCCTCCGGCCTGAGCTCCGCGTCCTCGATGATCACCAGGGTGGGTGCGCCGGCAGTACGCAGATATCCCAGCCGGGCCGGGCTCAGCGGTGAGTCCGACTGAGCCAGGACGGTCAGCCAGCCCTTCTCGGAGAGATCCTCGCGGATCTGCATGGCGAGCCGGGTCTTGCCCGAACCAGCCGGCCCGGTCAGCAGGCGAGCCGAAACCCGCTGAGTCCGCGTGGCCCAGGACCGCAGAGCGGCGCGGTCCCCGTTGAGTTCCACAAATGGCACCACCAGGTATTCCGCGCGCAGCAGCACGCTCGGCGCACAGGCCGCTGTTCGTTCCGGTGGCGGGGCGTCGAACACCGCCTCCGGCCCTCCGGCCCCAAGCGGTGGGCCGCCTGGGCCCGCGGCGGCCGCGCGGGCGAACACCTCGTTGGCGGCAAACCACTCGGCGGCCACCGCCAGCAGGCTGGCCCGCCCGTCGCCGACGAAGCGAGCACGCTCGTCAAGCCGAATTCCCGCCGCCAGCACGTGCGAGACCTCGCGCCAGAACTGTTCCGCCGAGTCGACGTTCCAGGTCGGCTGCCGGCCCCGGCTCACGCCGGCCGCTTCGAGGAGCTGGCGGGCCTGGACGCGGTCCGGGCACGCTTCAGCGAGCGCTCTGATCTCCGCGTCCGACAGGCAGTCCGGCATGGGGCCTCCCCGTGATCCGGCGCCGTCACCGGAACGTACCGATCAGTGTCGCATCGCGTCCGATGCCACTGATCAGGCCCGCCGCACTGTTGTCCCCGGCCCTCCGGGACTTCTCATAATCATCTTTAATCTACGCCCACCTGTGGCCTGATGGCGACCGCGCCCACACCGTCGTCGGGCTGGCGGTCGTTTAGGCCGTCGTGTAGTCGGTGTAGTCCCGACAGGCCACATAGTCGTCGGCGTCCAGATAGTGGCACCAGGGAAGCTGTGAGCCAGGAAAGCGGAGCCGACTGGTGCCCTTCCAGCTCGCGACCTCCACATGAAGCCCAAGATCCCGAACCGTCTCCAACGCCGGTACGAGGTCTGTATCGCGACAGGTGCCGCCCTCGCAGGCCAGACGCACGAGGTCCACGGCGAGCGCGACGTCGATGCCCTTCTCCTGCGCGGGCTCGGCTGGCCATGCCTTCGGGTAGCGGAGCTGGCGCCGGACAACCGCGACTCGCGGATCGCGGGCCCAGCGGTCGGCCTGCCGGTCGCTGGCCCTCGCGGCCGCCGGCTGATGATCAGGGCTCGGGCGCCCCCGGTAGACACGGACGGCCGCAAGCTCACCTTCGAGTCGTCGCCCACTGACGATTCGCCGTGCCACCCGCATGGGATCCACATGTCCATCTCGGCCAGGAGTGCCCGAGGGCAAGAATCGGAAGACGAGGACTGACGATCGGCCAAGGGCGAGGCCGAAACGTCCGCCACGCCTTCACACGGATGGCGACGGGGCGGGCGCCCGAAAACGAGCTCCTCCGGGAACGCGGCGAGGGCGCCGCGTCCCTCTTTCGTGCGTCGGTCACCCGACGGCCGCCGCCCAAAGGTCGACCCGGCCGGCTGACCTGACCCCGCGAGGGGCGTGCCGCCGGGAAGGTCGGCGCTCAGCCGGTGGCGGCCAGGTCGGTCGTGCGGGCGACGTCGTGGACTACCTGGCGCAGAGCCTCGAAGGCCGGTGGGGGCGGCGCGCCGGCCCGCCGGACGAGGACGACCTCGGCCTCGTCGTCGGCGAGCGGGACGAAGACGACCCCGCTGTCGCGCAGGGAGCGGGACGAGCATGGCAGGCGGGTCACGCCCACGCCCGCCGCGACCAGCGCCAACAGGCCCTGCGGGCTCGTCCCACGCTCGACGATCCGGGGGGAGAAGCCGGCCCGGCGGAAGTCGGCCTCGTACTTGCGGTGCCACGGCGGCCAGGAACGGTCCGGCGTGAGCACCCACGGCTCGGCGGCCAGGTCAGCCATCCGCAACTCATCGCGGCCGGCCAGCCGATGGCCCACGGGCAGGACGGCGGCGACCGGCTCGCGCAGCACGACCTCGCTCTCGAGGTCGTCGACCAGCGGCGGCCGGGTGAGAGCGGCGTCGAGCCGGCCCTCCCGCAGGCCCGCGACCAGCGCGGCGATCGGCAGGTCCTCGGCGCGCACGGCGATGTGCGGGAAGCGCTCGCGCACGGTCCGCACCACCGGGGGCATCAGGTAGTTCGCCACCGTGACCAGGAACCCGACCCGAAGCGGCGACCGGTCGCCCCGGGCCGCGAGCCGGGCGGCGTCGATCGCCCGCTCGGCCTGCGTCAGCAGAACCCGGCTCTCCCGCAACAGCGCGGTCCCAGCCGCGGTGAGCGTCACCCCATGGCTGCCCCGGACCAGCAGCGCTGCCCCGACCTGACGCTCCAGGGAGCGGATCTGCTGCGACAGCGACTGCTGGGCGATGTGCAGCCGGGCAGCCGCCCGGGTCAGGCTGCCCTCTTCGGCCGCGGCCACGAAGTAGCGCAGCTGGCGAAGTTCGGGCGTCACCGGCTCCCGCGTCACCGGTCCAGCCTAAGCGGCCACAGCCTGGGCCTGTGGCCGCCCAGGTAACAGCTGCTTCTCTGGAGCGTCGCCCGTTCCTATGGTCGGGACCGTGACGACTTCTGACACCAGCGGGGCAGGCCCGGCCGGGCGCGTGTGGTTCATCACCGGCGCGTCGACCGGCTTCGGGCGTGAGATCGCGCAGGCCGCGCTGCGCCGAGGCGACTTCGTCGTGGCGACCGCCCGCCGCCCCGAGACTCTCAACGACCTGGTCGCCTCGGCCGACGGCCGGGTCCTGGCCCTGCCACTCGACGTGACCGACCCGGCCCAGATCCAGGCGGCACTCGACGCCGCGACCACTCGGTTCGGCCGGGTCGACGTGCTCGTCAACAATGCCGGGTACGGCTCCGTCGGCGCGGTCGAGGAGATCGACCTGTCCGACCTGCGGACGCTCATGGAGACGATGTACTTCGGCCCGGTCGCCCTGACCCAGGCCGTCCTGCCCGGGATGCGGGCGCGGGGCAGCGGCGCGGTCGTCCAGATCAGCTCGATGGGCGGCCAGGTGACGATGCCCGGGTTCGGGGCGTACTGCTCGGCCAAGTTCGCCCTTGAGGCGCTGTCCGAGTCGCTGGCGGCCGAGGTGGGGCCGCTTGGCATCCGGGTGCTGATTGTCGAGCCGGGGGCGTTCCGGACCGCGTTCGGCGGGCGCGGGATGCACCGCTCCCGGCGCATCAACGCCTACGAGCCGACCGTCGGCCCGACCCGCGCCGGCGTCGACTCGATGGACGGCAGCCAGCCCGGCGACCCGCGCAAGGCGGCCGACGCGATCCTCGCCGCCCTCGACGCGCCAGCCGCGCCGCTGCACCTTGCCCTGGGCGCGGACGCTGTCGAGGCGATTCGGGTAGCCCAGGACCGGCGCCGGGCCGACCTCGACTCCTGGGAAGCCGTCAGCCGCTCGACCGACGTCGAGGCGGCGCCCGGCTGACCGGCCGCTGTCCGGTTGGCAGGCGACCGTGCGAGGACGGAGCTGGTCACTTTGTCGACGGTGCGAACAGCGTGGCCAGGTCGGCACTTCGCCCGATCTCCCTCCTGACACACCGAACAGTTCGGTCCGCGGCGTAGGGATCAGGCGCGTTGGAAGTCGCCCCGGTGGGCTTCGACCCAGGAGCGCAGCGACCGGGCGGGGTGACCGGTGATCCGCTCGACGGTGTTGGTGACGGAGGCGGTCTGACCGACGGTCGCCGCGGCCACGTCGAGCAGGCCCTCCAGGATCGGCCGGGGGATCCGGCCCTGGTCAAGCTCCCATGCCTGCTCGCGGGTCACGTCGTCAACGGTGACCTCGACACCGAGCACGTCGCCGATGATCGCGACCGCGTCCCGCATCCGCATCGACCGCGGCCCGGTGAGGATCTGCAGCCGGGAGCGGAAAGTCTCGTGGGTGAGCAGATGGGCGGCGACCTCGGCGATGTCCTCGGGATGGATCGGCGTCACGGCGGCGTCCGCGAACGCCATCGCGACCCGTCCCTCGGTCCGGATCTGATCGGCCCAGTCGCGCCGAGTGTTGGTCGCAAGCCAGCTCGGGTACAGCACCGTGTGCTCGAGACCCGAGTCGGCCACCGCCCGCTCGACCGCACGATGGATCCGCCCGATGGGCCGGTCGAACTCCCCGACCTCATAGGCCGCCGGCGAGGACAGCAGCACCACGTACCGCACGCCGGCCTCCACGGCCGCCGCCACGAACGCGTCGATGGTGCCGATCACCGGGTAGAGGAAGATGGCCTCGACCCCACGCAGCGCCTTCGCCGCGGACGGACCGGAGTCGGTCAGATCGAGCTCGGCCAGCTCGACGCCGGCCGGCAGCCGTAGGGTCGTCGCATCGCGGGACGAGCCACGGGCCGGGTAGCCCGACCTGGCCAGCGTGGCTACCAGACGCGACCCGATGTTCCCGCTGGCGCCAGTGACGAGGATGGTCATGACTCTCCGTTCGCACAGGTGACGGATGAATTACCTTTGCAAGCAAAGCATCTTTGACGACAAAGATAACTGTCGCGAGGAGGGCGATGTCAAGCCGGAGCGAGGACGAACTCGAGGTCGACGAGGCCGTCCGGGCGCTGTTGCTGCTGATGCCACAGCTGGTGGGACGGGCCAAGCGGACGCAGCCACCCGCCGAGCTGGCCGGCCTGGCGCTCGGCCCACGGCACCTGTCCCTGCTGTCCTACCTGCTGCTCGACGGCCCCACCACCGTCAACGCCCTGGCCACGCGGCTCGAGGTCGCGCCGACGACGGTCAGCCTCATGGTCGCCGACCTGGGCCGCGCCGGGATCGTCGAACGCCGCGAGGACCCCGATGACCGCCGACGCAGGATCGTCAGCATCACCGCCGCCGGCCGCCCGGCGATCGAGGGGTGGCTCGGCCCGGGTACCAGCGCCTGGCGAGAGGCCCTCCAGCCACTGACCCCGGCCGAACGCCATCTGGTCGTCAGCACCCTACGCGCCTACGAACGCGCCGCCGCCGAACGAGTCTCAGGGTCGAGCTGAGTACTGGCCTGCCACGCCGACCAGATCGCCCGCTGTGATCCTTCGCTCCGGCAGCCGAGCGCCAGAGCACAGCCGCTACGCAGTCAGGCGGATATGGACCGCCCCGAATCACTCCATCCTTCCGAAACCCGCTGGCCCCAACCAATATCGGAAGGATGGAATGGGGGTGCCAGGAAGGGCCCCCGCTACCGTAGACGGGTTCCGGACGCGACGACACCCAGTGTGATCTTGTGACTCTCCGGCCAGTTAGACTCGGGACCAGCGTCGAACCAAGGGGGTCGATCGTGAGCGTCGAGGCCTCCGAATTGGTCACCATCCCCCGGGTGGAGCTGGAGTCGCTGCGAGCCCGAGGTGCGGCGCCTGCGACGCGAGGTCGGCCGGACAGTCGCCAAGGCGCGCATCCAGGCCGACCCCGGTGCTGGCGACGATGCTCCGACCTTCTCCCGCAGCCAGCTCGCCGAGGCATGGGGAATCGGTGAGTGATCGCCTTATACGTTTCCCGGGGACGTCCTGGCAGGAGATCGACGCTGTTCAGCGAGCAACACTGGAAATTCTACGGAACGATAGCGCGCGCCACGCTAGGCGGAAACGGAGCCTGCCGATCACCCTCCCCTGACGTCGCGAGAATGTTTCAGATCGCCTCGACGACGATGTCGGCGCGGGCGAGTGTGGCGGCGTAGGCGGCTATGCCGTCCGGATCGCTGGTGAGGATCTGGGCCGGACCGTGAAGAGCGGCCACTATGACCACCAGGGCGTCAATGACATCCGCCCGCTTCTTCGCGGGAAACCTGGCGTCGGCGAGCATGACCCCGGCCCGTTTGTACGAGTCGAGGGTGAAGATCCTCGCGCAGGCGACGCAGCCGGCGGGGACGCTCGTCGCGACGCGTATGGGTGGTGCGGTCTCCCGGGTCTGCGGCACGGTGCAGTCCTTCAGATACTGGCTGAAGGCGTGGACAGTCTTCGGATCCGGTCGCCAGGCCTGGGCGAGGACCGGGCCTATGACAACCGGTCGGTGTGGCGCCGCGCGTAGGCCATGGTGACGCAGTCGCGCCGCGGAGCTGTCTCGCAGGAGCGCCACCAGCATCCCAGCGTCATAGACGACGGTACGCGCGATCATGCGACGCCCGCGATGTCCGATCCGAGTGCGCTGGCCAGTACCCGGTGGACGAGGGCCCGCTCGTAACGACCACGGTCAACCAGTCGGCTCGCTCCATGGAGATCATCCTGGCCAGGTCGAGCCGCACCGTGGGTTCGCGGCCTCGCCAGAGCGATCCGGCGGGGCGGGCTACTCGGGGACGCCGGATAACGGTGACGCGATCCGGGTCAAGGCGGTATGGGGGCAGCAGTCGCCACCGACCGCGCGCCCCTCGGACCAGACAGCGGATCTCCGGCGCTATCCCCGAAAAGTTCGGCGGTACACCATCGGTGAAACCGCGATGGCGGCGCGCAGATGTTCGCGCAGTGACGCGGCGGTGCCGAACCCCGCACTCTCGGCAATTCTGTCGACCGACAGGTCTGTAAATTCCAACAGATTGCGGGCCAGGTCGACCCGTTGCTGAACGAGCCATTGCCCAGGGCTCTGGCCGACCTCGGACCGGAAGTGGCGCGTGAAGGTCCGACGACTCATGCCGGCATGCGCGGCGAGGTCGTCCAGCCGCAGGTTCTGGTCCAGCCGGTCGATGGCCCAGCTTCGGGTTGGAGCGGTGCCGGAACCCGGTCCCCGCGGCACTGGACGCTCGATGTACTGGGCCTGGCCGCCCTCGCGCCAGGGCGCCACCACGATGCCGCGGGCCACCTGGTTCGCGACGCCACTGCCATGATCACGGCGTACCAGATGGAGACAGAGATCCACACCGGCCGCCGCGCCGGCGGACGTGAACACCCGGCCCGCGTCGACGAAGAGAACGTCGGGGTCGACGTGCACAGCCGGATAGGCCCGCTGGAAATCCTCGGCGTGCCGCCAGTGCGTGGTGGCCGGCAGATCATCCAACAGGCCCACGGCGGCCAGCACATAGGAGGCCAGGCAGAGCGAGACCACCCGGGCGTCCGCACGCACCTGACCGAAGGCGTCCGCCAGGCCCGGCGGCAGCAGATCCCGATCGACGATCTTCGTCATCGCCTCGGCCGGTGGAACCACGACGGTGTCGGCCGTGGCGAGCACCGCGGCATCGTGCATGACCGCGATCGAGTAGTCGGCGGCGGTGGTCACCGGCTCGCCGTCCAGGGAGCAGGTGAGCACCTCGTGCAGCGGGCGGTCGGCCGCGTCTCGGGCCGCCCCAAAAATCTTGGACGGCATGCTGAGCTCGAAGGGCATCACACCGTCCAGGGCGAGCACCACCACTCGATGCATGGCCCGATCCTTGCACAACCCGGCCTCCGGGCCACTGGCTGAGTGATCGGATGGCTCGCGACACTCGGGACATGACGACGACGATGATGCGGGCGGTCAGCCAGGACCGGCTGGGCGGCCCCGATGTCCTGCGGGTGGTCGAGCTCGAACGCCCTGTTCCCGGGCCCGGCGAGGTACTGATACGCGTCCGTGCCGCCGGGCTCAACCCCACTGACTGGGTGCATCGCCAGGCACCGGGCTTTCTGGCGAAGCTTCCGCTGGTTCTCGGCTGGGACGTGTCCGGCGTGGTCGAGGCGGTCGGTCTCGGGGTGGTGCTCCACGAGGTCGGCGACGAGGTGTTCGGCATGTTGCCCTACCCCGGCGGGCATGGTTCCTGCGCCGAGTACGTCACCGCGCCCGCGCGTGCCCTTGTCCGCAAGCCGGCGGGACTCGACCATGTCGAGGCCGGCGCGGTCCCACTGGCCGCGCTCACCGCTTATCAGGCCCTTGTCGACACCGCCGCGGTCCAGGCGGGCCAGCGGGTCCTGATCCACGCGGCGGCCGGCGGCGTCGGGCACTTCGCGGTACAGATCGCCCGGTCGCTGGGCGCGTCTGTCATCGGCACCGCCAGCGCGCCCAAGCACGACATGCTCCGCCAGCTCGGTGCCGACGAACTGATCGACTATCGCGATCAGGACTTCGAGCAGGCCGTCAGCGACGTGGACGTCGTCATCGACGCGATCGGCGGCGACTACACGACCCGCTCGCTGCGGGCGCTTCGCCCAGGCGGCGTGCTGGTGTCACTGGCTCTCGGCAACACGGCACCCATGGCGGAGGAGGTCGCGCGCCTCGGAGTGCGCCACAGGCTGATGCTGGTCGAGGCCGACCAGACCGGCATGCTCGCGGTAGGCGCCCTGGTGCGGGCGGGCGAACTTCGCCCGGTCATCCAGGCGGCCTTCCCCCTGGAGGACGCCGCGAAGGCCCACGAGATCGGTGAGACAAACCGAGTCGCAGGCAAGCTGGTCCTCACCGTCTGACAGTGAGGATGACACCGACGACGGGCCAGCCTCCCGGCCAAGGGGACGCAGACGCGCGCTCGTCACCATCACGTCGCGAGCACACCTCAGATCGACTCGACGACGAAGTCAGCGCGGTCGAATGTGGCGATGTAGGCGGCTGTGTGGTCGGTGGACCTTTCGGCGCCGCCGCGAGGTCAGATCTCGGCCGAGCTGTCCTGCGCGTCCAGCAGTTCGTCGCCGTGCTCGACGATCCAGTCACCCAGTGCCGTCATCGGGCCGTCAACCAGGCTCTGCCCGAGCGGAGTCAGTGCGTACTCGACCCGTGGCGGAGCCTGCGGGACGGGGCGGCGGGCGACCAGGCCGTGCGAGCCGAGCCGGCGTAGCGCCTCCGTGAGGACCTTGTCGCTCACGCCGCCGATCACGGCCCGCAGCTCGCGGTGGCGGCGAGGGCCCGGCCGAAGAGCCGCGAGAACGACGGGGTCCCAGGTGTGCGCGAACAGGTCGGTCGCCGCCCGCAGGCGACAATCCGCGACCAGCTCCACGCAGCCGCGCGGGTTCTCGCTCATCCGGGTCATCGTCGCAGTCTCGTACGCACCGTTTGGTGCGTACCGGCTTTCCTACCGTTGCCGGGTAGGCAGCCGGCGCGGACGAGGAGAGACCACATGCGGATCGGGATTCTGGGCACGGGAACGCTGGCCGAGGGGCTGGGGCGAGGGTGGAGCCAGGCCGGGCACGAGCTGGTGATCGGCGGACGGTCACGGGCCAGGGCGGACGCGCTCGCCGAGCGGCTGGGCGGGACGGCGCATGCCGCCACCCCACGAGACGCCGTCGCCGGGTGCGACGCGGTGCTCCTCGCCGTCCTGTGGGCCGGCATCGAGGAGATCCTTTCCAGCGCCGGCGCGGCCGAAGGCACGCTCGCGGGAGTGCCGTTGATCGACCCGACCAACGCCGTCGAGCACGGAGTCGGCGTGCTGCTCCCCGAGCGGCACGCCGCGGCTGATCGGACAGCCGCCTGCGCTCCCGGGGCACATGTCGTCAAGGCGTTCCACCTCTTCGCGGCCGACCAGTGGACACGCCGCCCCGCCGACGGTGGTCACGACGTTCCAACGCCAACAGTGGCAATCTGTGGCGACGACGCCGCCGCGCTACACGTCACCAGCGAACTCATCCGGGACGTCGGCGGCGAACCCGCCGTTCTCGGCCCCCTCAGCCGCGCCCGTCAGCTCGAAGAAGTCGCGGGCTTCGTCATCGGGCTCGCGTTCGCGGGCTTCGACCCCGCCTCAGCCGTCCCCCACATCCAGACGGGAACCGTCTCCAGATAACAGCGGGAGAATATCGGCCACGACGCGAACGATCCGCGATCCAATGGACGCGGATCGTCCCGCCCCACTCCATCCTTCCGAAACCAGCGCCCAGCGACCTTGACCTCAAGTCCGGTGGAGGTTCTAGCGTGATCACTCGATGCCGCCATACGGCGACGAGGACGCCCTACAGCACCGCGGGAAGGACTGGCATGGCCACGGAGATCAAGAAATATTCGGACGAGCTACTGGCGGCGCAGCCGATCGGGTACTGGAGCGGCGAGGCCTACCGGCGAGTCGTCGGCCGGATCCGCGCCGATCTGGCCACCGAGGGGCTGACCCAACCGCACTGGTGGATCCTCAACCACGTCGTTGGCAATCCCGAGGAGTGGGACCGCGCGCGTCTCATCCACCGGCTCGCCCGGTTCGACGATCTCGACATCGATTTTGACGGCGTTTTCGACGACCTACTCAAACGCGGCTGGATAACTCAGAGACAGGACGGGACCTTCGTCATCACCGAGGCGGGCGAGGCCGGGCGGACCCGCGCCGCGGACCGCGCCCATCAGGCGCTGGCGCAGGTCCATGACGGCATCGCCCCGCATGAATACGCGACCGCACTCAACGTGCTGCGACGCATGATCGCGAACCTCGGCGGCGACGCGGATCTGCCCTGAACGAGAGCCCGTCTGCTGCCAGCCTCACCGAAGGGCGCTGCGACCTCGTGCCAGCTCGGGGCATCGACGTTGAGCTGTTTGCCGAGTAACGCCACGAAGGTCGTGGCTTTATCCACGCCGGAACCGGGCCGTGCGGTGGTCGAACCGCGCGAGCAGGTCGACGGTGAGGTCGTGTAGACGGCGGGCGTCGTCGAGATACCGTGCCTTCGGCTCCAGCGGCACGCGGCGGCCTTCCAGCACGGCGGTCAGCCCTTCCCGCCCGGGCGGATCCAGAAACGGAAGGATCTGGGCGACGGCGCTCGCCACCGGCTTTCCGATCACCCTTAGCTGGTCGACCTGCGCGGCGGTGACCGGGTCGTACTCCCCGGCAAAACTCGTGACCACCACCCCAGGGTGGTTCAGAACGTAACGTATACCGTTGTCGGCGTAGGCGCCCACGAAGTCGACGCCGAGCAGGTCGTTGAGCCGGCCGGCGTGGCCCATCGCCCCGACACCGTGATAGTCGCGTTCCAGCTGAAGGTCGTTCCAACGGACTGGACCGGTCTGTCCGGCGCCCCCGAAGTTGAGCACGACCGGATGCTCGGCGCGGCTCAGCGGACCGACCAGGCCATGACTGAGCAGGAATCTGCTCAGGTAGAACAGCGCGAAGTTGCTCTCGAAACCATCGGCGGTCAGGAGCCGGGTTTGCCGGTGGTAGCGCGCGCCGAGCACCAGGACGTCGAGCACCGGATACCGCTGGGAGATCCATTCGACCAGGTGGCGGTTCTCCGCCACCCCGCTCAGGTCCGCGCCGATGAACCGGGCCCGTTCACCGGCGCGCTCGAACGCCGCGCCCTTCCGCCCGTCACGCCCTACGACGAGCACCTCGAACCCGCGGCGGAGGTACTCCTCCGCGAGCCCTCTACCGATGCCGTCGGTGCCGCCCGTGACCACTGCCGTAGCCATCCGCAGACTTCTCCCCTCTGGAAGGCCGCCGAGGGGGGCGCACCTGTCCAGTCAAGATGCTTTTAACCATCAAAGCATCTTGTCGGTGGCAGGTCAGCGCGGGCCCGTACCACCAGCGGCGCCAGTCCCGAGCTTCGCCCGCAGGCCGGCGAGCATGTGCTCATCGACGAGAAGCAGCAGCTCGGCTGCCTGCTCAAGTCGACCGTCGGGGACCTCGGCGAACACCGCCCGGAGCAGGTCGCGCCTGGCGGAACGAACCCTCCCGACCGCCGCCCGCCCCTTCGGCGTGATACCGATCATGATCGCGCGGCGGTCTCCCTCGACAGGAATCGCCTCGACGAGACGGCTCGCGCGGAGCTGACGCAACTGCAGCGAGACCGTGGAGATGTCGACCTGCAGGCATTCCGCGATGACAGAGATCCGCAGGGGCTCGACCAGGTCGAAGAACTCCAGCAACCGCAGCTCGCTCGGTGCCAGCTCGCACCCCGAGCGCTGGGCGATCTCCCGCCGGATGTGCTTGCTCTCACTCCAGCGCACCAGCGCCGCGACACCGGCCTCCAGCCGCTCCAGCGGCGCCTGAACGGACGCAGGGGACGAAGCCGGCACGGCGGAACTCACGCCGCCAGGCTATCCACATTCCGAGACGTCGGCGGCCTGCCCGCCGGCCTCGGCCCCCTCAGCCGCGCGTTCAGTCCTGGGCGCGGCCCCACCGCTCGTAGTAGGTCACGCTCTGCACAGACGGCCGCGCCGCTGGCCGGAAGTCGGTCGTGGTCAGGTAGGCCACCGGCAGCAATGCGACCTGGGTGACGTCATCGGGAATGCCGAGCAGCGCGGCCACATCGGCCTCATGGCCGTCAAGGTGATAGCCCGTGATCGTCGTGCCGAGCCCGCGGCTGCGCAGCGCGAGCTGGAAGCTCCAGATCGCCGGATACACCGAACCGTAGAAGACGTTGGCATCCGCACCCGGACCGGCCGGGCGACCGATCATGGCGGCGAGGACGAACACCGGCACCCGGTCGAGGACGTCGAGCAGATGCCGGCTCGATGCCAGGGTGGCCTGACTGACCAGATGACCGAACTGGGCCTGGGCGGCGCGCGCTGGCTCCCGGACGTGCTCGGCGACGGCTGACCGCGTCGCCTGGTCGCGGATGACCAGCCAGCGAATGCTCGACAGCAGGGCCCCGGCCGCCGGCGCCTGCAGGGCGATCCGCAGGCATTCCGCGAGGACCTCGGGCTCCACCGGCCGGTCGAGGTCGAGCTTGCGGCGCACCGACCGGGTGGTGGTCAGCAGGGTGTCGACGTCCATCAGACTCATCATCCGCTCCAGGCTTACGGCGTAAACTTACGTCGTAAGCATACGGCGTACGTACGACCCTTGCGCGGTGGCCCTAGAGTTGGTGACGGCTGTCGGCAACACGGAAGGCGGTGTCGTGACTCCTCCACCGGCTGAGGCCGGCGGCTTCTCAGGACGACGTTGCCGCGGTCTGAAGGGCCAGCCCGGCCCTGAGGATGTTGACGGCCGCGTTCACGTCGGCGTGCGCGGCGTGCCCGCACCG
>NZ_JCBATA010000084.1:0-34006 GCF_059816245.1 Frankia sp. RB5 | reverse complement strand
TGGTGGGTGGGGGTGTGGGGTCGGGCGTCATGGTGGTCACCTGGTTCAGGGGTGCGCGGACGATCATCGGACGGGTCTGATCGTCGCACCCGCCTCCGACAGTTTTTTGCCTTGACGCAAAGGCTCCAGCCCGGTCTGGACGATCACCGCAAGGGCGAAAAACGGTGTTACCGCGGGAACACACGGAGCCGGCCGGCCGCCAGCCCGGCGTGATCGGCGGCCGCTGAGGCGCGATCCCGCGGGACTGCGCGGAGTCGAACTGATCGTCAGCGCGGCTCGGTGGGGTCGAGGCGAACTTGGCCGGGTGTGCCAGTCCGGCTGTGCCAGTCCGGGTGTGCGCCGGCGGAATGGTGGTCAGGTGTGGCGGGGCGTCGGGGGTGAGGGCGCGGTCCCGTGGGACCGGCTGAACTTGGCCGAATGTCAGTGCGGCCCGCCGGGGGGCGACGAATATGCCGAAGGCAGTCTGATTGCTGTCATCCGTGGTGCAGGCAGCACGTCCGGTCTGTTTCCGTCGCCAGTCGGGTGGACTGCGCTGATTCCGTTCCGCCGAGGTGTGGGCAGTACGTCCTATGGCTACGGGCGGTCCAGCGGGGTTGGCCGCCGTCGCGGTGTGATGTCCTGGTGTGACAAGGATCGTGGCGGCCTGGCGGCCTGGCGGCCTGGCGGCGCTGGACGGGGGTGGGGAGTGCGCGGCGCGGTGAGTGTGGTCGTGGCGCTGGTGGCGCTCGTGGTCGCGTTGCCGGTGGGGAGACGGGTGGTGGCGGGGGTGCCGGCGGCGGGTGGTGAGGCGCCGCGCCGGCCGGTGCCGGCGGCGTGGGTGCTCGGGGTTGTGACCGTCGTCGGCGTGGGTGCGGTGACGGCGGTGCTGTGGCGGCATCCTGCCTGGCTGCCGGCCTATGACTATCTCGCCGTACTCGGGGTGTGGCTGGCGGCGATCGACCTGCGGGTGCACCGGCTGCCCGATCAGCTGGTGCTGCCGTCCTATCCGGTGCTGGCGGTGCTGTTCGGGTTCGCGGCGCTGGTGGAGGGGGACGCGGGGAGGCTCGCGCGGGGAGCGGTCGCGGGTGCCGTCTGCTGGCTGGCCTTCCTGGCGTTGCACCGGCTGCCGGGCGGTGGGTTCGGGCGAGGGGACGTGAAGCTCGTCGGGCTGCTCGGCGCGGGGCTGGGATGGCTGGGCTGGGGATGTGTGGTCCTCGGCCTGTTCGCCGGGGTCGTTCTCGGGGGTGTGGTGGCGCTCGGGCTGCTCGCGGCGCGCAGGGTCGGCCGGCGCGACCGGCTGGCCTACGGTCCGTTCCTGCTCGCGGGAACGCTGATCGCGGTGCTTGCCGGGGGCGGCTGAGCTGGTGACCGGGGGTACCGCGGGCGGCGGGGGACGTGAACCAGTTCCCAGCGGGACGTGCGGTGCTGGCTGGTCGTGAAAGACTGGATGGCATGGTGCGTTGGTTGACTGCCGGGGAGTCGCATGGTCCTGCCCTGGTGGCCACGGTCGAGGGGCTGCCCGCGGGCATCCGGCTGACCAGTGCGGACATCGCCGCCGAGCTCGCCCGGCGGCGGCTCGGGCATGGCCGCGGGGCGAGGATGAGCTTCGAGCGCGACGAGATCGAGCTGCTCGGCGGGCTCCGTCACGGCGTCTCGCTCGGCGGCCCGATCAGCGTCGTCGTGCGCAACACCGAGTGGCCGAAGTGGGAGCACGTCATGGCGCCCGACCCGGTCGATCCGGCCAGTCTCGCGGGGCTCGGTCGCAACGCGCCGCTGACCCGCCCCCGGCCGGGGCACGCGGACCTCGCCGGCATGCAGAAGTACGGCTTCGACGACGCCCGGCCCGTGCTGGAGCGGGCCAGCGCCCGGGAGACCGCGGCGCGCGTCGCGCTCGGCACGGCCGCCAAGGCGTTGCTGCGCCAGGCGTACGGGATCGAGGTGCTCTCCCACGTCGTCGCGATCGGCGCGGCCGAGGTGGCGCCGGGCACCCCGCCGCCGGGCCCGGGGTCGCTCGCGGCCGTGGACGCGGACCCGGTGCGTTGCGCCGACCACGCGGCGAGCGAGCGGATGGTCGCCGAGATCGACGCCGCCCACGCCGACGCGGACACCCTCGGCGGCATCGTCGAGGTGCTCGCCTACGGCTGCCCGCCAGGGCTCGGCAGTTACGTGCATGGCGACCGGCGGCTCGACGCGCGACTCGCCGCCGAGCTGATGGGCATCCAGGCGATCAAGGGTGTCGAGTTCGGTGACGGGTTCACCACCGCGCGTCGGCGCGGCTCGGTGGCGCACGACGAGATCGAGGCGATCGGCGGTGCCGGTCGCCGGGTGCGCCGAGCCACCGACCGGGCCGGCGGCGTCGAGGGCGGGATGACCACCGGCGAGCCGCTGCGGGTGCGCGCCGCCATGAAGCCGATCTCGTCGCTGACCCGCCCGCTGGCCACCGTCGACGTGGCGACGGGGGAGCCCGCCGTCGCGATCAACCAGCGCTCGGACGTGTGCGCGGTGCCGGCCGCCGGGGTCGTCGCGGAGGCGATGGTCGCGCTCGTGCTCGCCGACGCCGCCCTGGAGAAGTTCGGTGGCGATTCGGTGGAGGAGACGCGTCGTAACTGCGAGGCGTACCTGAAGTCCCTGGTCATCCACTGATGGGGGAGACAGCGCCGCGGGCGGTGCTGGTCGGGGCGCCCGGCGCGGGCAAGACCACGGTGGGCACCCGGCTCGCACAGCGGTGGGGTGTGGAGTTCCGCGACACCGACGCCGACGTCGAGGCAGCCGAGGGGCGCAGCGTCTCCGACATCTTCGTCGAGTCCGGCGAGGAGTACTTCCGCGCGGCCGAGCACCGGGCGGTCGCCGCGGCGCTCGCCGGGCACGCCGGGATCGTCGCTCTCGGCGGCGGCGCCGTGCTCGATCCCGCCACCCGCACGCTGCTCGCCGGGCACCGGGTGGTGTACCTGCGTGTCGGTGTGTCCGACGCGGTGCGCAGGGTCGGCCTCGCGCGGGACCGGCCGCTGCTCGTCGAGGGGCCACGCACCCGCCTCGCCGCCCTGCTCAAGGCCCGTCAGCCGCTGTACGCCGAGGTCGCGGCGGTCGTCGTCGACACCGCGGGGCGCGAGCCCGACGAGGTCGTCGACCTGGTCGCCGCCGCGCTGGAGTAGAGGAAGCCGGAGTAGAGGACATCGTGGTGAGTGTGCAGACAAGGGTCGCCGACGTCGTCCGGATCCCGGTGCGGCCCGGCGGCGAGCGTCCCTACGATGTGGTGCTCGGCGAGGGGGTGCTCGGCGACCTCGGCGAGATCGTGGCCGGGCGGACCCGGGCCGCCGTGATCCATTCCGTCGCGCTGCGCGCCACCGCGGAGGCCGTCGTCGCCGACCTGCGGGCGAACGCCGAGGTGGAGGCGTACGCGATCGAGGTTCCGGACGGCGAGCGGGCCAAGCAGCTGCTTGTCGCCGGCCACTGCTGGGACGCCCTGGGCCGCATCGGCCTCACCCGCGACGACGTCGTGATCGGGCTGGGCGGCGGCACCGTCACCGACCTCGCCGGGTTCGTCGCCGCCAGCTGGCTGCGCGGGGTGGACGTCGTCCAGGTGCCGACGACCGTGCTCGCGATGGTCGACGCGGCCGTCGGCGGCAAGACCGGCATCGACACCGACGCGGGCAAGAACCTCGTCGGCGCCTTCCACCAGCCGCTGACGGTGCTGTGCGACCTGGCGACGCTCACCTCCCTGCCGGCGGTGGAGATCCGCTCCGGGCTCGCGGAGGTGGTCAAGACCGGCTTCATCGCCGACGGCGTCATTCTCGACCTGCTCGACGACGACCCGACCGGCGCCGCCCACCTGCCCGAGCTGATCGAGCGCTCGATCCGGGTGAAGGCGGACGTCGTCTCCGGCGACCCGCGCGAGGCCGGGCGCCGCGAGGTCCTCAACTACGGCCACACCCTCGGCCATGCCATCGAGAAGGTCGAGGGGTTCGGCTGGCGGCACGGCGCGGCGATCTCCGTCGGGATGGTGTTCGCCGCCGAGCTGTCCCGGCTGGCCGTCGGCCTCGACGGCGCCACCGCGGACCGGCACCGGGACCTGCTGTCCCGCGTCGGCCTGCCGGTGGCCTATCGGGGGGATCGCTGGCCGGCGCTGCTCGACGCGATGCGGGTGGACAAGAAGTCCCGCGGCCGGCGGCTGCGGTTCATTGGCCTGGCCGCGCAGGGGGAGACGGTCATCGTCGACGGCCCGGACGTCGGCCTGCTGATCTCCGCCTACGAGGCGGTCGCCCCCGAGCGCGGCGGCTGGGCTCGGTAGACTCGTCCGCGCCTGATGACTTCCGCCGTGCCGGCACGGCAACCGAACGGAGATCGTACGCAGTGGCGACCACCAACGACCTGAAGAACGGTATGACGCTCGACATCGACGGCGTGTTGTGGAGCGTCGTCGGCTTCCAGCATGTCAAGCCGGGAAAGGGTGGCGCGTTCGTCCGCACGACCCTCAAGAACGTGCTGAGCGGAAAGGTCGTCGACCGCACGTTCAACGCCGGCGTCAAGGTCGAGGTTGCGACCGTGGACCGCCGCGAGATGACCTACCTCTACCGCGACGGCGCCGACTTCGTCTTCATGGACAGCGAGTCCTACGACCAGATCCCGGTCCCGCCGAACGTCGTCGGCTCGGTCGCCGACTACATGCTCGAGAACACGGTCGCCACCGTCGCGCTGCACGACAGCGCGCCGCTGTACGTCGAGCTGCCGGCGAGCGTCGAGCTCACCATCGAGCAGACCGACCCGGGCGTGCAGGGTGACCGCTCGACCGGTGGGACGAAGCCGGCCACCCTGGAGACCGGTGCGACCATCAACGTCCCGCTGTTCATCACCAGCGGCGAGAAGGTCAAGGTCGACACCCGCGACGGCCGTTATCTCGGCCGGGTGACGAGCTGAGCGCCCGGTCCAAGGCCCGCAGGCGCGCGCTCGACATTCTCTTCGAGGCGGACGTGCGCGGCGCGCGCGTGCCGGAGATCCTCGACGCCCGTCTGACCCGGGCCGATCCGCCCGTCTCGGAGTACGCCGAGGGCCTGGTGGAAGGCGTCGTCGAGCACTGGCAGGAGATCAACGAGCGGATCGGCCACCACGCGCAGGGCTGGACGCTGGAGCGCATGCCGTCGGTGGACCGCAACATCCTGCGGATCGCGGTGCTGGAACTGCTGTGGCGGCCTGACGTGCCGCCGCGGGTCGTGATCGACGAGGCGGTGGAGCTGGCGAAGAGCCTGTCCACCGAACGCTCGCCGGCGTTCGTCAACGGGCTGCTCGGCAGCCTGATCGATGCGGGGGAGACGACGGCGTCAGGCGGGTGACGTCCGCGTGCCCGGTACGCCGCTCCTGGCGACGTACCGGGATACCCCGGCCAAACCCGCGTCCCGTCGAGGTGAAGCTGGCCTGCTCAGACGTCGGAGGCGGTCGCGTCCGCGCCCTGCTCGGGGGAGAGCACGCCCCAGGAGACGAGCTGCTCGGTGAGCTTGCTTGGCGAGGTGTCGTAGATCACCGCGAGTGAGCGGAGGTCCTCGTACCGGATAGACAGCACCCGGCCGTTGTAGTCACCGCGCTGGCTCTGGATGGTCGCCGCGTAGCGAGCGAGGGGGCCACCCTGCTCCTTGGGGACCTGAGAAAGCCGCTCGAGGTCAAGGACGATCCGCGGGGACTGCTCGAGCGGAGCGACGGTGGAACCCTCGGGCAGCAGCTCCCCGACGGGGACGCCGTAGAACTCCGCGAGCTCCGAGAGACGCTGAACGGTGACGGCGCGGTCCCCACGTTCGTAGGAACCCACGACGACGGCTTTCCACCGACCGTGCGACTTCTCTTCGACGCCATGAAGCGAGAGCCCCTGCTGGGTGCGTATTGCGCGCAGCCGAGCACCGAGCGCCTTCGCATAGTCGGACATCGGAGTGCCCACTCCTGTCGTGGTTGATCATTGGAACCGGGGCTCATGCCTCCGGCGGTTACCGATAGTAGTGCCCGCCGGGTTGAGGCTCGACACCCGGGGGGTCGTGTCGCTTCTTTCTTTGTACCACTTTCTGTAGCCCTCCGGTTGCGCGCTCCGCCTGCCCGGCGGGAACTTCCCCCCGACGCCGTACTGGCGCGGACGGCTGGCAGGACGGTGACGTGCAGTCACGGTCCCGCGATGGTAGTTGGCGGCGCAACAATGCGCGCGGGTGCGGTGCGGGCCGCCCGCCCGCCCCCGCCCGGTGCACCCGGCGGGTCCGCCGCGAGTCCCTCACACGCCCGGAGTGCCCTGGTAACGTCGCTGGGACCGCTCCTTTAAGGACCGTCCCGTGAGGCGGGGAAGGAGGGATGCCGCGTGGCGCCTGCCGCCGCGAGCGACCCCGCATCGCGCCGTCCCGGCGTAGCCCGGACAGTACTGTCCGCCGACGACATCACCCGGATCGTCAGCCGGATGGCGCACCAGATCCTCGAGAAGACCTCCGGTGGTGCCGGTGTCGTCCTGCTCGGTATACCCACCCGTGGGGTACCTCTCGCGCACCGTCTGGCACGGCGCGTACACGCCGTGGAGGGTGTGGATCTTCCAGTCGGGTCCCTCGACCCGACCATGTATCGCGACGATCTGCGACTGCGCGGGGTCCGCCCCCTCGAGGTGACCGAGATCCCCGACGGCGGCGTCGACGGCCGGGTGGTGATCCTCGTCGACGACGTCCTCTATTCCGGGCGCACGGTGCGCGCCGCCCTCGACGCGCTGGCCGCCTACGGGCGCCCGCGGTCCGTGCAGCTCGCCGTCCTCGTCGACCGGGGCCACCGCGAGCTGCCGATCCGCGCCGACTACGTGGGCAAGAACATGCCGACCTCGCGCCGCGAGTCGGTGGCCGTCCGGCTGCGGGAGATCGACGGCGCCGACGGCGTGCTCATCGTGTCGCCCGAGGGCGCGGCCGATCCCGGCGAGCAGGCATGACCCGGCGAGCAGGCATGACGGCGGGGAACGGAGAGCGGACGTGAAGGGACACCTGCTGTCGACCGAGGACCTCAGCCGCGAGGACGCGCTGCTGGTACTCGACACGGCCGAGCGGATGGCGCGGGTCGCCGAGGCGTCGGTGCGCAAGCTGCCGACCCTGCGCGGGCGCACCGTGGTCAACCTGTTCTTCGAGGATTCCACCCGTACCCGCACGTCCTTCGAGGTAGCCGCCAAGAGACTGTCGGCCGATGTGATCAATTTTTCGGCGCGCGGGTCAAGCGTGTCGAAGGGTGAAAGCCTGAAGGACACCGCGCAGACCCTGGAGGCGATGGGCGCCGACGCGGTGGTCTGCCGGCATGGCGCCAGCGGCGCGTCGCACCGGCTGGCGACCTGGGTGCGGGGCAGCGTCGTCAACGCGGGCGACGGTACTCACGAGCACCCCACCCAGGCCCTGCTCGACGCGTTCACGATGCGCCGCCGGCTGGGCCGGGTGGACGGGCTCAGTGTCACCATCGTCGGCGACGTGCTGCATTCCCGGGTGGCCCGGTCCAACGTCTGGCTGCTGACCACCCTGGGTGCCAGTGTGACGGTGGTCGCTCCGCCGACGCTGTTGCCTCTCGGTGTCTCGTCGTGGCCGGTGCAGGTGTCGTACGACCTCGACGCGGTGCTGCCGAAGAGTGACGTGGTCATGATGCTGCGGGTCCAGCGGGAGCGGATGTCGGCGGCGTTCTTCCCGACCGAGCGGGAGTACAGCCGCCGCTACGGCCTGGACGTCGACCGCGCGGCGACCCTGCCCGAGCACGCGCTGGTCATGCACCCGGGCCCGATGGTGCGCGGGATGGAGATCGCCTCGCAGGTCGCCGACTCGGCGCGGTCGACGATCGTGGAACAGGTCGCGAACGGGGTGAGCGTACGGATGGCCGTGTTGTACCTGCTGCTCGGCGGCGGGTCCGGGGAGGTCGCGTGATGGCTGGGGATGCTGGTACCGCATGGGTACTGCGGCGCGTTCGCCCGTTGGGGGGCGAGCCCGTGGATGTGCTGCTCGCGGACGGCGTGGTGGCCGCCTGGCGGCCGGCCGGGTCGACCGGACCGGATTCGGACGGGCTGCCGCCGGGCACCGCGTTCCTCGACGCGGACGGGCTGATCCTGCTGCCCGGGCTCGTCGACCTGCACACCCATCTGCGTGAGCCGGGCCGCGAGGACGCCGAGACGGTCGAGTCCGGCACCCGCGCCGCCGCGCTCGGCGGCTACACCACCGTGTTCGCGATGGCGAACACCAACCCGGTCGCCGACACCGCCGGCGTCGTCGAGCAGGTGTGGCGCCTGGGCCTGGACGCCGGGCACTGCGACGTGCGGCCGGTCGGCGCGGTCACCGTCGGGCTCGCCGGCCAGCGCCTCGCCGAGCTCGGCGCGATGGCGACCTCCGCCGCCGGGGTGCGGGTGTTCTCCGACGACGGGCACTGCGTGTCCGACGCGCTGCTCATGCGCCGGGCGCTGGAGTATGTCAAGGCGTTCGACGGCGTGGTCGCCCAGCACGCCGAGGAGCCGCGGCTGACCGTGGGCGCCCAGATGAACGAGGGCGTCGTCGCCGCCCGGCTCGGGCTGCCCGGCTGGCCGGCGGTCGCCGAGGAGGCGATCATCGCCCGGGACGCGCTGCTGGCCGGGCACGTCGGCTCCCGCCTGCACGTCTGCCACGTCTCGACCGCCGGCTCGGTGGAGATCATCCGGTGGGCGAAGGCGAAGGGCTGGCAGGTCACCGCCGAGGTCACCCCGCACCACCTGCTGCTCACCGACGACCTGGTCGAGTCCTACGACCCGGTGTTCAAGGTCAACCCGCCGCTGCGCACCGCCGAGGACGTCGCCGCGCTGCGCGCCGGCCTCGCCGACGGGACCATCGACTGTGTGGCCACCGACCACGCCCCCCACGCGCTGGAGGACAAGGAGACCGAGTGGGCCGCGGCCCGTCCCGGCATGCTCGGCCTGCAGACCGCGCTGTCGGTGGTGATGGAGACGATGGTCATCGCCGGGCGCCTCGACTGGGCCGGCGTCGCCGAGCGGATGGCGCTCGCCCCGGCCCGCATCGGAGGGCTGCCGAGCCCCGCCGCGGACGCGGGGAGTTCCATAGCGGTGGGCGCGCCCGCGACCGTCACACTCCTCGACCCGTCACCATGGCGGGTGGTCGAGGCGGACGCGCTCGCCAGCCGCAGCCGCAACACACCCTATGCGGGGCGGTCCCTGCCGGGAACGATCCGCGCCACGTTCCTGCGGGGCCGGCCCACCGTGCTCGACGGGAAGATCGTATGACTGTTTCGCTGTCCGCCTCCGCGGCGGTCCCCCTCGCCGCTGGTGGCGGGTCGAGTCGCCTGGGCCTGCACGCGCTGCTCGTTATCGGGTTGCTGTTGCTGCTGGTGGCGGTGGTCGGGGTGATGCGCCGGGCCTGGCGCAGCCGGGCCGAGCGCCAGGAGGAGGACCTGCCCGAGCTGCCCGAGCCGCCGGCGGAGCCCGGCACGGTGCTCGCCGCGCCGCTGCGCGGGATGTACCTCGGGACCGTCGACGCCGGCCACTGGCTTGAGTGGATCGCCGCGCGGGGTCTCGGTGGGCGTGACGGCGGCTATGTCAGCGTCTACGAGACGGGCGTGCGGATCGACCGCGGCAACGACGCCTTCTGGATCCCGCGGGAGGCCGTGCGCGGCGCGCGTCTCGAGCGGGCGCACGCCGGCAAGGTGTCGGCGCCTGGCCGGCTGATCGTCATCGCCTGGTCGTACGTCGGGCACGAGCTGGAGACGGGCTTTCGCGGCGAGGACCGGGCCCGCCAGCCCAAGGTCGTGCGCGCCGTGCACGACCTGATCGGCCCGCCGCCGGCACACCTGGCCAAGGGCGACATCACCTCCCCGCACGCCGTGCCGCGGATCCGCCCGCCCCGGCTGCGGCCGCCGCGGCCGGGCTCCGGCCAGCCCACCCAGGAGATGCCGGCCATCCGGTCCGCGCCCCGGTTGCGCCGCGGCGAGCGCCGTGCCGAGCCGCGCCGCGCCGATGACAGGCGCCAGGACGAGCGCTATCCGGGGGAGCGCCGCCACGGCGGTGCTCGCCCCGCCGATCCGCGCTACCCCGACCCCGACCCCGGCCGGTCACCGGTCGACCCGTTGACCTCGCCGCTCGGTGAGGTACGCAGGCTGAAGGAGGATCGGTGAGCACCCTCACCTCGACCCGCGCCGTGCTCATGCTCGAGGACGGCCGCAGCTTCACCGGCGAGGCGTACGGCGCGCTCGGCGAGACGTTCGGCGAGGCCGTGTTCTCCACCGGCATGACCGGCTACCAGGAGACGATCTCCGACCCGTCGTTCCACGGCCAGATCGTCATCATGACCGCGCCGCACATCGGCAACACCGGCGTCAACGACGAGGACTACGAGTCCGAGCGGATCCAGGTCGCCGGGTTCGTGGTGCGCGACCCGGCGCGCCGGCCGTCGAACTGGCGCTCGCGCGGGCGCCTCGACGACGAGCTCGCCGCCGCCGGGATCGTCGGCATCAGCGGCATCGACACCCGGGCGCTGACCCGACACCTGCGCGAGCGCGGCGCGATGCGCTGCGGCATCAGCAGTGTGCTGGGTGAGGAGGAGCCCGCTGGGCTGCTGGAGCGGGTGCGCAGGTCGCCGGAGATGGTGGGCGCGGACCTCGCGCCGCTGGTCTCGACGACGGAGCCGTACGTGGTGCCCGCGGCCGGGGACGCGGCGCTGTTCACCGTCGCCGCGCTGGACCTCGGCATCAAGCGGGCCACCCCGGCGGCGCTGGCCGCGCTCGGCTGCGAGGTGCGGGTGCTGCCGGCCCGCACCACCGGCGAGGAACTGCTGGCGCTGAACCCGGACGGGGTGTTCCTGTCCAACGGGCCGGGCGACCCGGCGACCGCCGACTACGCCGTCGACGCGCTGCGCACGGTGCTGCGCGCGGGCGTGCCGGTGTTCGGGATCTGCTTCGGCCACCAGGTGCTGGCCCGGGCGCTGGGCTTCGACACCTACAAGCTGACCTACGGCCATCGCGGGGTGAACCAGCCGGTCGGCGACGTTGCCACCGGCCGTATCGCGGTCACCAGCCAGAACCACGGCTTCGCCGTGCGGGTGCCCCGTGACGGGGCCGCGGACACCGAGTTCGGCCGGGTCGTGGCCAGCCACATCGGCCTCAACGACGACGTCGTCGAGGGACTGGAGTGCCTGGACGTGCCGGCCTTCAGCGTGCAGTTCCATCCGGAGGCGGCGCCGGGGCCGCACGACGCGGCGCCGCTGTTCGAGCGGTTCCGCGACCTGATGGCCGACACCCGCCGCGCCCGCGCCGCGGCCAGCGGAGGGGAGTCCTGATGCCGCGGCGCGACGACCTCGCCAGCGTCCTGGTGATCGGCTCCGGGCCGATCGTCATCGGGCAGGCGTGCGAGTTCGACTACTCCGGCACCCAGGCGTGCCGGGTCCTGCGGGCCGAGGGTCTGCGGGTCATCCTGGTCAACAGCAACCCGGCCACGATCATGACAGACCCGGAGCTGGCCGACGCGACCTACATCGAGCCGATCACCCCGGAGATCGTGACGAAGATCATCGACCGGGAGCGCCCGGACGCGATCCTCGCCACCATGGGCGGCCAGACGGCGCTGAACACCGCCGTCGCCCTGCACGACGCCGGCGTGCTGGAGCGCTTCGGGGTGCGGCTGATCGGCGCGAACATCGACGCGATCCGGGCCGGTGAGGACCGCCAGGCGTTCAAGGACGTCGTCGCCTCGGTCGGCGGCGAGACCGCGCGCAGCGCCATCTGCCACACCGTCGAGGAGTGTCTGGCCGCGGGGGACGAGTTCTCCTACCCGGTGGTCGTGCGGCCGAGCTTCACCCTCGGCGGCGCGGGCAGCGGCTTCGCCCACGACGTCGCCGAGCTCACCCGGATGGCCGCCGACGGGCTGTCGGCGAGCCCGTCCACCGAGGTGCTCGTCGAGGAGTCGGTACTCGGCTGGAAGGAGTTCGAGCTGGAGCTGATGCGCGACCGCGCCGACAACGTGGTCGTCGTCTGCTCCATCGAGAACGTCGACCCGATGGGCGTGCACACCGGTGACTCGATCACCGTCGCCCCGGCGATGACGCTGACCGACCGTGAGTACCAGCGGATGCGGGACATGTCGATCGCGGTGATGCGGGCGGTCGGCGTCGACGCCGGAGGCTGCAACATCCAGTTCGCCGTGAACCCGGCGACGGGCCGTCAGATCGTCATCGAGATGAACCCGCGGGTCTCGCGCTCGTCGGCGCTGGCGTCGAAGGCCACCGGCTTCCCGATCGCCAAGATCTCGGCGAAGCTGGCGCTTGGCTACACCCTCGACGAGATCCCCAACGACATCACCCGCACCACGCCCGCCGCCTTCGAGCCGACGCTCGACTACGTCGTGGTGAAGGTGCCGCGGTTCGCGTTCGAGAAGTTCCCCGGCGCCGACCCGACGCTCACGACGACGATGAAGTCGGTCGGCGAGGCGATGGGGGTGGGGCGCAGCTTCGCCGAGGCGCTGCAGAAGGCGCTGCGCTCGATGGAGTCCGCGGGCTCGGTGTTCGGCTTCACCGCGCCGGACGAGGACGCGGCCACACTGCTGGAGTCGGCGCGGGTGCCGCACGACGGGCGGTTGCGGCTCGTCCAGCAGGCGCTGCTCGCCGGCGCCGAGCCGGACGAGGTCAGCCGGGTCACCGGCATCGACCCGTGGTTCGTCGACCAGCTCGTCTACCTCAACGAGATCGCGGCCACGGTGAGCCGCGACCCGGACGGCATCCGCCGGGCCAAGCGCGCCGGCTTCTCCGACGCGCAGCTCGCCGAGATCCTCGAAACCAAGGAGGACGTCGTCCGGGCGTTCCGGCACCGCGCCGGCATCCGCCCGGTGTTCAAGACCGTCGACACCTGTGCCGCCGAGTTCGCCTCCGAGACGCCCTACCACTACTCGGCCTACGACGAGGAGTCCGAGGTCGCGCCCAGCGGGCGGCAGCGGGTGATCGTGCTCGGCTCCGGGCCGAACCGCATCGGCCAGGGCATCGAGTTCGACTACGCCTGCTGCCACGCGGTGATGGCGCTGTCCGACGCCGGGTTCGAGACCGTCATGGTCAACTGCAACCCGGAGACGGTGTCCACCGACTACGACACCGCCGACCGGCTCTACGTCGAGCCGCTGACGGTCGAGGACGTGCTCGAGGTCGTGCACGCCGAGTCCGAGGCCGGGCCGCTCGCCGGGGTGATCGTGCAGCTCGGTGGGCAGACGCCGCTGGGGATCGCCGCGGCGCTGGCCGACGCCGGCGTGCCGATCGTCGGCACCCCGCCCTCGGCGATCCATCTCGCCGAGGACCGCGGCCTGTTCGGCCGGGTGCTCGCCGCCGCCGACCTGCCCTCCCCGCCGCACGGGGTGGCTACGTCGTTCGCCGAGGCGCGCACGGTCGCGGAGCGGGTCGGCTATCCGGTGCTGGTACGCCCGTCCTACGTGCTCGGCGGACGCGGCATGGAGATCGTCTACGACGACGGCATGCTGCGCGACTACATCGAGCGGGCCACCGCCATCTCGCCGGAGCACCCGGTGCTCGTCGACCGGTTCCTCGACGACGCCGTCGAGATCGACGTCGACGCCCTCTACGACGGCGAGACGCTCTACCTCGCCGGGGTGATGGAGCACATCGAGGAGGCCGGGGTGCACTCGGGCGATTCGGCCTGCGCGCTGCCGCCGATCACGCTCGGTCGCTCGGAGCTCGAGCGGATCCGGGTGTCCACCGAGGCGATCGCGCGCGGGGTCGGCGTGCGGGGGCTGCTCAACGTGCAGTACGCGCTGCAGTCCGACGTGCTGTACGTGCTGGAGGCCAACCCACGGGCGTCGCGGACGGTGCCGTTCGTGTCGAAGGCGACGACCGTGCCGCTGGCGAAGGCCGCCGCCCGGGTGATGCTCGGGGCGACCATCGGCGAGCTGCGCGTCGAGGGGCTGCTGCCGGCCGTCGGGGACGGCGCCAGCCTGCCGCTGGACTCGCACATCGCGGTCAAGGAGGCGGTGCTGCCGTTCGGCCGGTTCCGGGACGCGGGCGGGCGCGGGGTCGACACCGTCCTCGGCCCGGAGATGAAGTCCACCGGCGAGGTGATGGGCATCGACGACGGCTTCGGCACCGCCTACGCCAAGTCGCAGGCCGCCGCGTACGCCTCGCTGCCCACCTACGGCCGGGTGTTCGTGTCGGTGGCGAACCGGGACAAGCGGGCGATGATCTTCCCGATCAAGCGGCTCGCCGACCTCGGGTTCGTCGTCTACGCCACCGAGGGGACCGCCGAGGTGCTGCGGCGCAACGGGGTCAAGGCCGTCGTCCTCGGCAAGCACCGCTCGCCCACCGAGGGGCTGCTCGACTGTGTGGAGATGATCACCTCCGGGCAGATCGACCTGGTCATCAACACGCCGTGGGGGGTCGGGCCGCGGCTGGACGGCTACGAGATCCGCACCGCCTGCGTGGCCGCCGGGGTGCCGTGCATCACCACCATCCAGGGCGCGGCCGCCTGCGTGCAGGGGATCGAGGCGCTGGTGCGCGGCGAGCTCGGGGTCCGGCCGCTGCAGGAGTACCACACTGCCCTGCGTGAGGCGTGGGACGACGGCGGTGGGCTCGCCGCGCCGTCCGCGCCGGCCGCCGAAGTGCCGGCGGAGCCGGTCCGGTGAGCGGCGCGGCACGCTACCTGCCACCCGCCGGTCGGGCGCCGCTGGCGGTCGCGCTGGACGCGCCGGACGGGGCGACGGCGCTGCGCTGGGCCGCGGCGGTGGCGCCGTCGGCGGCGGTGCTCAAGATCGGGCTGGAGCTGTTCTACCGGGCGGGCCCGGGGATCGTGGCGGACCTGCGGGAGGCGGGCCTGCTCGACGATCTGGACCTGTTCCTCGATCTGAAGCTGCATGACATTCCGGCAACGGTCGCCGGTGGCATGCGGTCGGTCGCCACGTTGCTTCCTCGCTTCGTCACGGTCCACGCGTCCGGGGGGGCGGCGATGATACGTGCGGCGATCGAGGCCGCCCCCGACGTCGAGGTGGCCGTTGTGACCGTCCTCACCTCGCTGGACGCCGCCGCGCTGGCGGCCGTCGGGCTCGCCGGGCCGCCGGACGACGCCGTGCGGCGCCTCGCGGTGCTCGCCGTCGAGGCCGGCGCGCGGACCCTTGTGTGCAGCCCGCGGGAGGTACGAATGGTCCGTTCGGAGCTCGGTGGCAACGTGACTCTCATCACGCCGGGTGTGCGTCCGGTGGGTGCGGAGGCCGCCGATCAGGCCCGGATCGCGACCCCGGGCGAGGCCCTGGAAGCGGGTGCCGACCTGGTCGTGGTGGGCCGTCCGATCACCCGGGCCCCCGATCTGGGCATGGCCGCTCGGGCGGTCGCGGACAGTATTTCCGCAGGTAGGGGGCCTGATCCGGGCTGACGGCCGAGGTCGGGGCAGGGTGTGTTCGTCCTGGTGCGGTACGAAGCGGTACGGTGGGGCCGTCGTAGACCGAAAGGGTGCGGCACGAGCGGGCCACCCCTTTCGTCCCGTCAAAGCCTTCTCTTGTGCGGACAATATGTCCGCATCAGAGTGTTGTGGCCAAGGCTGGACTGAGGAACCACTTCCTCGCTAGTTTGCGCGGCGCGATCACCGAATTGAGGAGGCGTACCCGTGCCCCTGCCGCCCCTAACGCCCGAGGAGAGGGCCGCCGCCCTCGCGAAAGCCGCGCTGGCTCGTAAGCAGCGCGCAGAACTCAAGGAGCGGTTGAAGAAGGCGGAGACCACTCTGGCCGCCGTCCTGGAACAGGCCGAGGCCGATGAGGTCGTCGGCAAGATGAAGGTTTCGGCTGTTCTCGAGTCGCTTCCCGGGGTCGGGCGCGTGCGCGCCCAGAAGATCCGGGAACGACTCGGCATCAGCCCGACCCGCCGTCTGAGAGGGCTCGGCGCGAAGCAGCGCGCCGCGCTCCTCGAGGAGTTCGGCACCGCCTGATCCGGCGGAGTGGAATACCACTCCGAGTGCCGGATGAGGCGCTGGCGGGCCGCGGCGTCGCCGGGTGGGCGGGTTCACCCCGCCCGGTTCCGGTGAAGCCGCGGGACCTGACTCGTGGGCCGGGGGTCGGAATTCTTTACCGGCCCTCGATCCGAATGTCTATGGGAAACAAGTCCTATCCCGGGTACTCCGCGAGCGGAGGACCGGCCGCGCGGCGGCCGGGCCGGACGTCCTAGGGTGGGGCCCGTGGGCCTCACAGTGCTGTCCGGGCCGTCCGGAGTCGGGAAGGGAACGGTCGTCGCGGCCGTCCGTCGGCGTCACCCCGAGGTGTGGGTCTCGGTGAGCGCCACCACCCGTGCCCCCCGGCCCGGGGAGACGGACGGCGTCGAGTACCACTTCGTGGACGCCGAGGAGTTCGCCCGGATGGTCAAGACGGGCGAGTTCGTCGAACACGCCATGTTCGCCGGGCACGCCTACGGCACGCCGCGCCGGCCCCTGGCCGAGCGGCTCGCCGCGGGCGTGCCCTGCCTGTTGGAGATAGAACTGCTGGGTGCCCGGCAGGTGCGCTCGGCGATGCCGGACGCGCGGTTCGTGTTCCTCGCCCCGCCCACGTTCGACGAACTGGTGCGGCGGCTCACCGCTCGGGGAACCGAGCCGCCGGACGTCATCGCCCGGCGCCTCGACCGGGCCCGGATCGAGCTGGCGGCCGAGACGGAGTTCGACCACGTCGTCGTCAACGACGATGTGCCGTCCGCGGCCGACCGCTTGGTAGCATTGATGATCGACTAGCCTGGAGAGCAGGACCGGAAGAGCAGGACCGGAAGGACCCGAACGCATCGTGGCCGGAACCGTCGCACACCCTGAGGGCATCACCAACCCCCCCATCGACGAGCTGCTCGAGGCCACCGACTCGAAGTACAGCCTCGTGATCTACGCGGCCAAGAGGGCCCGGCAGATCAACGCCTACTACTCGCAGCTCGGCGAGGGTCTGCTGGAGTACGTCGGGCCGCTGGTCGAGACGACCAACGCCCAGGAGAAGCCGCTGTCGATCGCGCTGCGCGAGATCAACGCCGGCCTGCTCACCCACGAGACCGTCGTCGACGCCCTGCCGCCGGTCGCCTGAGCCTCGCCATGGCCGACGAGCCGGGCCGGCGCCCGCGGGTCGTGCTGGGTGTGGCCGGTGGCATCGCCGCCTACAAGGCGGTCGAGGTGCTGCGCCGCTTCACCGAGTCCGGCCACGAGGTGCGGGTCGTGCCCACGCCGAGCGCGCTGCGCTTCGTCGGCGAGACGACCTGGGCGGCGCTGTCCGGCAATCCGGTCACGACCGGGGTGTGGGACGACGCCGACGAGGTCGCGCACGTGCGCATCGGCCGGCAGGCGGACCTCGTTCTCGTCGTGCCGGCCACCGCGGACCTGATGGCCCGCGCCGCGGCCGGCCGCGCCGACGACCTGCTCACCGGCACGCTGCTGACGGCCACCTGCCCGGTGGTGTTCGCCCCGGCGATGCACACCGAGATGTGGCAGCATCCGGCGACCCGGGCCAACGTCGCCACCCTGCGGGAGCGGGGCGCCATCGTGCTCGACCCGGCCGTCGGCCGCCTCACCGGGGCCGACTCGGGACCGGGCCGGCTGCCCGAGCCCGCCGAGATCGCCGCGTTGGGCATGGCGGTGCTCGCCCGCGGCGCGCACGGCGTGCGTCCCGACCTCGCCGGCCGGCACGTGCTCGTCACCGCCGGCGGCACCCGGGAGTACGTCGACCCGGTCCGTTTCCTGGGCAACGCGTCCAGCGGGCGGCAGGGCTACGCGCTCGCCCGGGCCGCCGCGGCGCGCGGCGCGACCGTCACGGTGGTGGCGGCGAACGTGGCGCTGCCCGAGGTCGCGGGGGCGCGCACGATCGCGGTCACCTCCGCGGCGCAGCTGCGCGAGCGGGTGCACGAGGTCGCGCCGTCGGCCGACGTCATCGTGATGGCCGCCGCGGTCGCGGACTTCCGGCCGGCGGCGCCGTCGGCGCACAAGATTAAGAAAGAATCGGCGGCTCCCGACTCCATTGCGCTGGAGCGAAACCCTGACGTGTTGTCCGAGTTACTGGCGAACCGCCGGCCGGGACAGGTCCTGGTTGGTTTCGCGGCGGAGACCGGCGGGCCCGACGGGAGTGTTCTCGACCACGCCCGGGCGAAACTGGCCCGTAAGCCCGTCGATCTCCTCGTGGTCAACCAGGTCGGCGGGGGCCTCGGCTTCGAGGCGCCGGACAACGCCGCCGTCGTGCTGGGTGCCGCCGGCGGCGAGACGGTGATCGAGCGGACGAGCAAGGATCTCGTCGCGCACCGCATTCTCGATCTCGTCGGTGGCATCGATCGATCGGATGCGGAGCCGGTGCAGGTACCTGCGCGAACTCCTCGGTAAGCTTCGTCGGAATCAACCGGATCTCCAGGGGGTAACACCAAGTGGCGACGCGCCTGTTCACGTCCGAGTCCGTCACCGAGGGGCATCCGGACAAGATCGCTGACCAGATCAGTGACTCGATCCTCGATGCGATGATCAAGGACGACCCGAAGAGCCGGGTCGCCGTCGAGACGCTCATCACCACCGGCCAGGTGCACGTCGCCGGTGAGGTCACCACCAAGACCTACGTCGACATCGCCTCGGTGGTGCGCGAGCGCATCCTGGAGATCGGGTACGACTCCTCCAAGAAGGGCTTCGACGGCGCGTCCTGCGGCGTGAGCGTGTCCATCGGCGCGCAGTCCGCGGACATCGCGCAGGGCGTCGACACCGCCCACGAGAACCGCGTCGAGGGCGCCGAGGACGAACTGGACCGGCAGGGCGCCGGCGACCAGGGTCTGATGTTCGGCTTCGCCTGCGACCAGACCCCCGAGCTCATGCCGTTGCCGATCGCGCTGGCGCACCGCCTCGCCCGGCGGCTGTCCGAGGTCCGCAAGGACGGCCAGGTCGGCTACCTGCGCCCGGACGGCAAGACCCAGGTCACCATCGAGTACGTCGACGGCAAGCCGGTGCGCCTCGACACGGTCGTCGTCTCCACCCAGCACGCGGCCGACATCGACCTCGACACGCTGCTCGCCCCCGACATCGCCGAGTACGTCGTCGAGCCCGAGCTCGCGCTGCTCGACATCTCCACCGAGGGCCGCCGCCTGCTGGTCAACCCGACCGGCCGCTTCGAGATCGGCGGCCCGATGGGCGACGCCGGCCTCACCGGCCGCAAGATCATCGTCGACACGTACGGCGGCTACGCCCGCCACGGCGGCGGCGCCTTCTCCGGCAAGGACCCGTCCAAGGTCGACCGCTCCGCCGCCTACGCGATGCGCTGGGTCGCCAAGAACGTCGTCGCCGCCGGCCTCGCGAAGGCCTGCGAGGTCCAGGTCGCCTACGCCATCGGCAAGGCGCACCCGGTCGGCCTGTTCGTCGAGACCTTCGGCACCGGCACGGTCCCCGAGTCGCAGATCCAGGACGCCGTCACCCAGGTCTTCGACCTGCGCCCGGCCGCGATCATCCGCGACCTCGACCTGCTGCGCCCGGTCTACGCGCAGACCGCCGCCTACGGCCACTTCGGCCGCCCCGAGCTCGACTTCACCTGGGAGTCGACCTCGCGCGCCGAGGCGCTGCAGCGCGCCGTCAAGGGCTGACGCCGACACCCATCCCGCCCCGGAGCCGGGTCGGTCCACCGAGGACCGGCCCGGCTCCGCGCGTTGCCGATCATGTCAGAGGTGCCTGGTAGTAATGCGGTCATGACCGAGCAGGCCGCGACGCTGCCGATCGCCCGGGTCGCGATCGACAGTCCGCTGACCCACCTCGATCGGCTCTTCGACTACCTCGTGCCGGCGGACCTGGCCGATGCGGCCGTGCCCGGCTCGCGGGTGCGGGTCCGCTTCGCCGGTCGTCTGGTCGACGGCTTCGTGCTGGAGCGGGCCGAGCGCTCGGATCATGACGGGCGGCTGGCGCCGCTGGAGCGGTCGGTCTCCGCCGAGCCGGTGCTGTCCCCGCAGATCGCCCGGCTGGCCCGCGCGGTCGCCGACCGCTACGGCGGCACCCTCGCCGACGTCCTGCGCCTGGCGGTGCCGCCCCGCCACGGCCGCACCGAGACGGCGGCGGTCGCGGCTGGGAAGGCGGCGGTCGCGGCTGCGAAGGCAGGGGGGGACAGCGGCGGGCAGCGCCCGCCGGGGGAGTGGGCGCGGTACCCGGCGGGGGCGTCGATGCTGGCAGCGCTCGCGGACGGGCGCTCGCCGCGGGCGGTGTGGTGGGCGCCGCCCGGGCCGGCCTGGCCGGAGATGATCGCTACCGCCGTGGCGGCGGCGGTGCGGTCCGGGCGGGGGGCGCTCGTCGTCGTGCCCGACCATCGCGACGTCGACCGGGTTGAGGTGATGCTGGTCGAGGCGGTCGGCCGGGCGGCCGTCGTCGCCCTGCGCGCAGGCCTCGGCCCGGCGGCGCGGTACCGGGCGTTCCTCACCGTGCTGCGAGGGCAGGCGCGGGTCGCGGTCGGCACCCGGGCGGCTGTCTTCGCGCCCGTCGCCGACCTCGGCCTCGTCGTCGTCTGGGACGAGGGCGACGAGCTGCACGCCGAGCCGCTCGCCCCCTACCCGCACACTCGCGACGTGGCCGTGCTGCGGGCCCGGCTGGAAGGCGCCGCCCTGCTCGTCGGCGGCTTCTGCCCGACCGCCGAGGCCGACGGCCTGGTGCGGGCCGGCTGGGCGCACCCGCTGGTCCTGCCCCGCGCCGAGGTGCGTGCGCTGGCCCCCCGGGTGGAGGCGACCGGCTCCGACGAGGAGTACGCCCGCGACCCGGCGGCCCGCGCGGCCCGGCTGCCGTCGCTGGCCGTGCGCACCGCCCGAACGTCCCTGGCCGACGGCGCGCCCGTGCTCATCCAGGTGCCGCGCCGGGGCTACCAGCCGTCGCTGGCCTGTGCGGACTGCCGCCGGCCCGCCCGCTGCCCGCACTGCCAGGGCCCGCTCGGCCGGCCCGCGAGCGTCGGTCCGCCGTCCTGCCGCTGGTGCGGGCGCCCGGCTGCGGCGTGGCACTGCCCGGCCTGCGAGGCGACGCGGCTGCGGGCCTCGGTGACGGGGGACCGGCGTACCGCCGAGGAGCTCGGCCGGGCGTTTCCCGACGTGCTGGTCCGCACGTCCGGCCGCGACGGCGTGCTCGCCACCGTCCCGGCGGAGCCCGCGCTGGTGATCTCCACGCCGGGCGCTGAGCCGGTTGCGGCCGGCGGCTACGGCGCGGTGCTGCTGCTCGACGGCTGGGCCCTGCTTGGCCGGCCCGACCTGCGCGCGGCCGAGACGGCGCTGCGCCGCTGGGCCGCCGCCGCGGCGCTCGCCCGCCCGGGTGGTCAGGGCGGGCGAGTGGTGGTGGCCGCCGACGCCGGCCTGCCTCCCGTGCAGGCCCTCATCCGCTGGGATCCGGCGACGTTCACCGCGCGCGAGGCCGACGAGCGCGCCGAGCTGGGCTTTCCGCCGGCGACCCGGATCGCCGCTGTCGACGGCACCCCCGCCGCCGTCACCGAGCTGCTCGACGCCGCCCGGCTGCCGGCGGGAGCCGAGGTGCTCGGCCCGGTGCCGCTGCCGCCGCCCAGCCGGTCCACCGGGGCCCCGGGCGGAGAGGGCGAGCTCGAGCGGCTGCTCGTGCGGGTGCCCCGGGACCAGGGCGGGGCGCTGGCCGCCGCGCTGCACGCCGCCCGCGGCGTCCTCGGCACCCGGCACAGCACCAGCGGGCTGCGCGTCCAGCTCGACCCGCAGGTCCTCGGCTGAGCCTGCGTCTGGCCCGGGTGTGACGCAGAGCCAGGAGTCCGGCGCCGTCCGGTGGGCCGCCCGCACAGCGGGCCGCGATACGGTCGGACGGCGGCCGACGCAGTGGTTGCCTTGGACTGTCCGCAGAGGGCTGCGACGCCGGTACGCGTCGCGGCGGATCGGTGTTCGTGTATGCGTCTTGTCTTCGCCGGCACGCCGGCGGTCGCCCTGCCCAGCCTGCGCGCGCTGCTGGACAGCGCACGCCACGACGTGGTCGCCGTGGTCACCCGGCCGGACCGGCCGGCCGGAAGGGGGCGGAAGATCACGCCGCCGCCGGTGCACCAGCTGGCCGACGAGGCGGGCATCCCCGTGCTCAGCCCGCAGCGGCCGCGCGACCCGGAGTTCCTCGCCGCCCTGGCGGAGCTGGCGCCCGACTGCTGCCCCGTGGTCGCCTACGGCGCGCTGCTCCCGCCGGAGGCGTTGGCGATCCCGCGGCACGGCTGGGTGAACCTGCACTTCTCGCTGCTGCCGGCCTACCGCGGTGCGGCGCCGGTGCAGCGCACGGTGCTCGCCGGCGACGACCTCACCGGCGCGAGCGTCTTCCAGATCGAGCCGGCGATGGACACAGGCCCCGTCTTCGGCGTCGTCACCGAGCACGTCCGGCCGACGGACACCTCCGGTGACCTGCTGGAGCGGCTGTCCATCTCCGGCGCGCGGCTGCTCGTCGCCGTCATGGACGGCCTCGCCGACGCCAGCGTGCAGGCGGTTCCGCAGCCGGCGGAGGGGGTGTCGTTCGCGCCGAAGCTCACAGTCGAGGACGTCCGGATCGACTGGGCGCAGCCCGCGCTGGCCGTGGACCGGCTCGTGCGCGCCGCGACCCCCGCGCCGGGAGCGTGGACGCTGTTCCGCGAGCGCCGTCTCAAGATCGGACCGGTCCGCGTCGGCGCGCCGGACGGAACGGCGGCGCTGCCGCCGGGGCGGCTGGCGGTGCTGGCCGGCGGGGAGATCGCCGTCGGAACCGGGGCGGGCGTGGTGCTGCTCGGCGAGGTGCGTCCCGAGGGGCGGGGGGCGATGGCCGCCGCCGACTGGGCCCGCGGCGCGCGCATCGGCGCCGACGACGTTCTGGCGGCGCCGTGAGCGCCCCCGGCGCGTCGGGTACCCGCGGCGCCCGCCCGCCGGCCCGGGTGGACCGCTCCCGGCTGCTGGCCTGGGAGGTGCTGCGCGCCGTCGACGAGCGCGGCGCCTACGCCAACCTGGTGCTGCCGCGCCTGCTCGCCGACAGCGGACTGACGTCGCGCGATCGCGCCTTCACCACCGAGCTCGCGTACGGGGCGCTGCGTGCGCAGGGCACTCTCGACGGCGTCCTCGACACGGCCACGAGCCGGCCCGTCCACGACATCGACCCGCCGGTCCGGGACGCCCTGCGCCTGGGTGCCTACCAGCTGCTGCGTACCCGGGTGCCGGCGCGCGCCGCCGTCGCGAGCACCGTCGACCTTGTCCGGGCGACCAGCGGCGAGCGGCCCGTCCGGTTCGCGAACGCGGTGCTGCGTCGGGTCGCCGCCCGCATCTCCGAGACCGGCGGCGACCTCGCCGTGCTGCTCGGCGCGCCCCGCTTCACCGCCGACCCGATCGGCCACCTCGCCGTCGTCACGACCCATCCGCGCTGGATCGTCGAGGCCGTCGCCGAGGCGATGGGCGACGATCTGGACCAGACCCGCGCGGCACTCGCCGCCGACGACGAGCGGCCGGCCGTCCACCTCGTCGCCCGCCCCGGCCGGGTGGAGCGCGACGACCTGCTCGCCGAGGCCGCCCGGGCCGGTCTCACCGCCCGGCCCGGCCGCTACTCGCCGTACGCGGCGCGGCTCGAGGGGGGCGATCCGGCCCGGCTGCCGTCCGTCGTCGAGGGTGCCGCCGCCGTGCAGGACGAGGGCAGCCAGCTCGTCGCCCTGGCCCTCGCCGCGACCCCCACAGTCGGGCCTGACCTCGGCCTGACCGTCGATCTGTGCGCCGGCCCCGGCGGCAAGGCGGCGCTGCTGGCCGGCCTGCTCACCGGCCCGGGTCCGGGCGGCGGGCGGCTGATAGCGCTCGAGCCGCGGATGGCTCGGGCGGCGCTGGTCGCCCGCTCGCTCGCCGGCGAGCGAGCGGCGTGGGTGGTGCGTGGCGACGGCCGGGCGGCGCCGCTGGCGCCGGGCAGCGCCGACCGGGTGCTCGTCGACGCGCCCTGCACCGGGCTCGGCGCGCTGCGGCGCCGGCCCGAGTCCCGCTGGCGGCGCACCCCGGGAGACCTGGCGGCGCTCACGCCGTTGCAGAGCGCGCTGCTCGTCGCCGCGCTGGACCTCGTCCGTCCCGGCGGGGTCGTGGCCTACGCCACCTGCTCGCCGCATCCGGCCGAGACGACCGAGGTGGTGCGGCAGGTCGCCGGCCAGCGGCCGGACGTTTCCCTCCTCGACGCCCGGCGCGCGCTGCCCGACGTCGACGAGGCCGGTCCCGGCCCGTTCGTCCAGCTCTGGCCGCATCGGCACGGTACCGACGCGATGTTCCTCGCACTGCTGCGCCGCGCTGGGGCCTGATGGCGGCGGCGAGCGGTCGATAGTCTCGCGCTGTGGCAACCGCACAGATTTATCCGAGCCTGCTCGCCGCCGACTTCGGGCGGATCGCCGACGCCGCCGCCGCGGTCGAGGGCCGGGCCGACTGGCTGCACGTCGACGTGATGGACTACCACTTCGTCCCGAACCTGGCGTTCTCGCCGGACACGGTGACGGCGCTGCGCGCGGCGACGCGGACCCCGCTCGACTGCCATCTCATGATCGCCGATCCGGACCGCTGGGCCGCCGGCTACGCCGAGCGGGGCGCGGCCAACGTCACCATCCACGCCGAGGCCGTCTCGGACCTGCCGCGCACCACCGACGCGATCCGGGCGGCCGGCGCCCGCACCGGGCTCGCGGTCAAGCCGAACACCCCGGTCGAGCACTACCTCGACGACCTGCACCGGTTCGACCTGCTGCTGCTCATGACGATCGAGCCCGGGTTCGGCGGCCAGGCGTTCATGACCGAGGTGCTGCCGAAGATCGAGGCGGCCCGCCGGCTGCTCGACGCGCGCGGCCTCGACCTGTGGCTGCAGATCGACGGCGGGGTCAACGACCGCACGATCGAGCAGGCCGCGGCCGCCGGGGTGGACGTGTTCGTCGCGGGCACGGCGGTGTTCGGCGCGGCCGATCCCGGCGAGGCCGTCGAGAAGCTGCGTGCCCAGGCCCTGCACGCCAACCCGCGGCTCACTCCGCCGCGGTGATCCTGCCCGTCGCGATGATGACGTCGGTCACTGTCTGAGGGGCGGCGTCCGGCGGCTTCATATGTCAGACTTGGGTCGTAACAACCAGCAGCACGCGCGCTCCGGGGTCGGTGAAAGTCCGAACCGGCGGTGACAGTCCGCGACCCGCCCGCAGGTACTGGGGCGGTTGACCCGGTGGAACTCCGGGACCGACGGTGAAAGTCCGGATGGGAGGACGCGCGCGGGCCCAGGCGCTCGCGGTCGGCCGTGCCGTCCGGGGTGTGCGTCGGCGTGCGTCATCTTGCGCATGCTGGCAGGTCCCGCGTGGATTCCCTCGCGCTCGGGGAGCGGTGCCCGGGAGCGAGGGGCGCGGGTCGGATGTTCACCGGCATCGTTGAAGAGCTCGGCGTCGTCACCGAGGTGGACGCTCGGGCGGAGTCCGCGGCGGTCACCATCGCCTGTCGCAGCGTCCTGGCCGACGCGGCGCACGGAGCCTCCATAGCCGTGAACGGTGTCTGTCTCACCGTCACCAGCCTGCTGCGCGACGGCGTCGCCCTCGACGAGACCGCGAGCCGGGCCGGGCCGGCCGACGGCGCCACCTCCTTCACCGCGGACGTGATGCGGGAGACGCTGGTGCGCTCCGCCCTCGGCCGCCTCACCGCCGGCGACCCGGTGAACCTCGAGCGTCCGGTGCGCCTCGCCGACCGGCTCGGGGGCCATCTCGTCCAGGGGCACGTCGACGGCATCGGCACGGTCCTGGACCGCCACGCCTCCGAGCACTGGGAGATCGTCCGCATCGCGCTGCCCGCGGGGCTCGACCGCTACCTCGTCGAGAAGGGCTCGGTGACGGTCGACGGCGTCAGCCTCACCGTCGTCGAGGTCACCGCGGCCGTCGAAGGTACGCAGGCCGGCGGCGACCGGCCCGCGACGTTCACCGTCAGCCTGATCCCCACCACTCTCGACCTGACCACGCTCGGGCGCCGCGCTCCCGGCTCGCTGGTCAACATCGAGGTCGACGTGCTGGCCAAGTATGTCGAGAAGCTGCACGCCGGCACCACCGACCCGAACGGACTGCACCGATGACCTCCACCGCCGACGTGACCGCTTCCGACGTGACTCCTGCCGACGTGACGTTCGCCACCATCGAGGAGGCGCTCGCCGCCTTCGCCGCGGGCCGGCCGCTGGTCGTCGTCGACGACGCCGACCGGGAGAACGAGGGTGACCTGATCTTCGCGGCCGAGGCCGCCACCCCCGAGCTGGTCGCGTTCATGACCCGCTACACGTCGGGCGTCATCTGCGTCCCGATGGAGGCCGCGGACACCGACCGCCTCGAACTCGACCAGATGGTGCCGCGCAACACCGAGCGGATGGGCACGGCGTTCACCATCACCGTCGACGCCAGCACCGGCGTGACGACCGGCATCTCCGCCGCCGACCGGGCCCGCACCATCCGGCTGCTCGCCGACCCGGACACCGTCCCGTCGGACCTCGCCCGCCCGGGGCACATCTTCCCGCTGCGGGCCAAGGACGGCGGCGTGCTGCGCCGCCCCGGCCACACCGAGGCGGCCGTCGACCTGGCCCGCCTGTCCGGGCTGCGCCCCGCCGGCGCCATCTGCGAGATCGTCAACGACGACGGCACGATGGCCCGGCTGCCCGAGCTCGCCGCGTTCGCCCGCGAGCACGGCCTGCTGCTGATCTCCATCGCCGACCTCATCGCCTACCGGCGCCGGACCGAGAAGCAGGTCGTCCGGGTCGCCGAGGCGTCGATCCCGACCCGCTACGGCACCTTCCGCGCCGTCGGGTTCCGCAACATCCTCGACGGCATCGAGCACATCGCGCTGATCCGCGGCGAGCTCGGCGACGGGGAGGACGTGCTCGCCCGGGTGCACAGCGAGTGCCTCACCGGCGACGTGTTCGGCTCGCGGCGCTGCGACTGTGGCAACCAGCTCGACGCCGCCCTGCGCATGGTCGCCGCCGAGGGGCGCGGCGTCGTCCTCTACATGCGCGGGCACGAGGGCCGGGGCATCGGCCTCATGCACAAGCTGCGCGCCTACCAGCTGCAGGACGCCGGCCACGACACCGTCGACGCGAACCTCGCTCTCGGGCTGCCGGCCGACGCCCGCGACTACGGCACCGGCGCGCAGATCCTCGTCGACCTCGGGGTGCGCGGCATCCGGCTGCTCTCGAACAACCCGACCAAGCGGGCCGGGCTGGAGGGCTACGGGCTGCGCATCGTCGACCTGATCGCGATGCCGGTCGACCACACGCCGGAGAACCTGCGCTATCTGACGACCAAGCGTGACCGGATGGGCCATGTGCTGCCCGGCCTGCCACGCGCGGTCGGGGAGGACGAGTCGGCCGGCGGCCGGTGGTCGGCCGGCCCGTCGCGGGTCCCCGCCGCCGCGGGCTGCGCCGGCGGCGGCGGGGACCTCGCCGACGGGGAGACCCGGTGAGCGGCCACGGCGCGCCCAAGGAGGTGCTGCCGGCGGTCGCCGGGCTGCGGCTCGCGATCGTCGCGACCCGCTGGCACGCGGAGATCACCGACGCGCTGCTGGCCGGTGCGCTGCGGGCGGCCAGGGACGCGGGGCTGGCCGGCCTGCCGACCGTCGTGCGGGTCGCCGGTGCCGTCGAACTGCCCGTCGTCACCGCGGCACTCGCCGAGCGGCATGACGCGGTCGCCGCGCTCGGGGTCGTCATCCGCGGCGGCACCCCGCACTTCGACTACGTCTGCCAGTTCGTCACCGCCGGGCTCGCCCGGGTCACCCTCGACGCCCGGGTGCCCATCGGCTTCGGCGTCCTGACCTGTGACACCGTCGAACAGGCCCGGGACCGCGCCGGCCTGCCCGGCTCCAGCGAGGACAAGGGCAGGGAGGCGGCGCTGGCCGCCCTCGACACCGCGTCCGTGCTGCGCGAGCTCTCGCTCGCCAGCTGACCGACCCCGCTGCGTCATCGAACGGCCACCGCACCCCGCCGGGGCGGTGGCCGTCCGCACGTTGCGGTCACACAGACGGTGCGAGCCCGATCCGTCCACGTGACATGACCTCGGTATGGTGTTGCCATCACATGGCGATTCGGAGTGGATCGAGTGTGCCGATGGTGTGTTCGCTGCTCGCGGGCCTGTTTTCGACGTTCTGGATTCATCCCGGACGTCTTGCCGGGGCCGCGCTGAACGCGAGACTGTGATGTCACGCCGTAGCGGGTTCCTCGCGCTGCGGCGTCATCGGGTGGCGCCGGACGGGCGCGCGTCGGTTCGGGTGTGAGGGCGAGGTGGCACGAATGGCGGGTCATGGCAGCGGCCAGGACGACGACGACCTCTCGCTCGACGCGTCCGAGTCCGGGGTCGGGGTCGGCGAGGACGGTCTCGACGCGTCGGCCCGCGCCGGCTCCGGGGCCTCCGGCTCCGGCTCTGGTGGCGGTGACGCCCGCCCGATCTCCCTGCTCGGCCTGCGGCTGTCCGACACCCAGTCGCCCCGGGACGCGCTGGTCAGCCGGCGCTCCGCCCGCCCACGGCCCGCAGGCTCGCACCCGACCATGCCGCCGTCCACCGCGGCGCCGTCCACCCTGCCGCCGTCCACCGCGGCGCCGCGACCCGAGGCGACCCAGCCACCCGGCTCCGGCTCCGGCAGGGCCACCCCGACCCGCCCGCCACACGTGGTCGACGACGCCCCTTCGGCGGATGCGCCGCACTCGCCGGGGTCCACCTCTCTGCCGGCCGTTCCGTACTCATGGCTCAGCCCGCCGCGGCCTGGTGACGTCGATCACCACGCGACGCCGGCGGCGCCCGCCCGCGGCTGGACTCCCGACCTGTCCAGCGCGACCGGGGGCGGGCCGCACGGCCCGCTCGCCCTGCCGCCGGGAAGCCGGGACGCGTCGGCGCTGGCGCCCACGCCGGCCGATGCGATCCCGTTGTCGCCGCCAAGGGCGTCGGCCCACCTCGGCGGTCTGCTGCCGCCGCCCGCGGGTGCCGCGCCCGAGCCGGACGCGGGCGGCCTGGCGCTGCCACCCGGCGTCGCGCGGCAGTCGAACGTCCCGCCCCCGCCGCCGAGCGTGCCGCCACCCGGCGAGACCTGGGGCAGCATGACGGTGCTCGTGCCCGCGGCCGGCCTGCCCGGGCCGCCGGCGGCCCCCGGCCAGGAAGCTCCAGCGGAAACGCCATCGCTCGACGCGGTCTCGGCGGGGCCGCCCGAAACCGAACCGCCAATGCCCTATCCGGACCTCGCCGGTGGCCCCCGTGGCTGGCCGGCCCCGGCTCCGCTCCCGGCGCCGTTGCCGATGCCGCCACCGCCGCCGACGCGATCGTGGGACGCCGCGCACGCCGTCACCGAACCGGAACTGCCGCCGCTGCCGTTCCCGACCTCGTCCCCCTCCGCGTGGCCCCCGCCTTTCGCCGATCCGCCTTTCGCCGATCCGCCTTTCGCCGACCCGCCCGTCGCCGACCCGCCCGTCGCCGACCGGCCTGTCGCCGATCCGCCCAGCCCCGGCGCGGTTGTCGCGACCTGGGCGGAGCCGGTGAGCGACGCGCCCGAGCCGCGGACGGGCGGCGCGATTCCGGCCCGGCTGCGTGCCGTCCTCCCGGAGCGGCTCGCCGGTGGCCGTGGGCAGACGGGTGACGCCGCCGCCGCGGCCGGGGCGCAACCGGCGAACGCGACCTATGCGCGATCCCGGACCGGCGGCCGCCGGGTGCTGGTCGGCGGGTTCGGGGGCGGCGGTGGCCGGACCACCGTCGCCGCCGGTCTGGGCCTCGCGATGGCCGCGCACCACGGGCACCGGGTGGTCGCCGTCGACGCGTCGCCGGACCAGTGCGGGCTGCTCGCGCACCGCGTCGGCCTGGTACCGCCGGGCGTGGGCCTGCGGGAACTGGCGGGGGCCCGCCCGCCGGTCTCGTCGCTGCAGGACGTCCGTCGCTATCTGGCCTCCGACCGGTCCGGCGGGCTGGAGGTGCTCGCCGGCCTGCGCGATCTCGTCGGTCCCGGCCTGCTGCCCGAGGAGCTGGCCTGGGCGCTCGATCTGCTCGGCCACTGGTATCCGGTGGTCGTCGCCGACGCGCCGCCCGGCTGGAGCCAGCCGGTGCCCGCGACCCTGCTCGCCCGCGCCGACCAGCTGGTTCTCACCGTCCGTGCAAGCGAGACGGAGATCGCCGGCGCCGACGATGCCCTGACCGCCCTCGCCGCGGCCGGCCGCCCCGACCTCGCCGCCACCGTCATCGTCGCCGTGGTCGAGACCTACCCGTCCCGGCTCGGGCGCAGCGCCCGGATGCGTCTGGACCATCTGGAGGATCGGGCGTACATCACCGTCCCAGTGCCGTTCGACGCGGCGCTCGCTGACAGCAGGCCGATCAACTGGTTCCGCCTGCGCCGCCGGACCCGCTTCGCCTTCCAGCGGCTCGCCGGCGCCGTCGCCACCGCCCCACTGCCCGGCAGCCAACCGGCGATGGCCCTGGCCCGCCCCGCGCTGACCGCCGCCTGGTCCCCGGGCATCGCCGCCCACCCGTGACGCCGCCCACCCCTGCGGTCGCCCGATAGGCTGCGGTGAATGGCGCGCCATCTGCTGACTCCGGCCGGACAGGGCGACTCGGGCGGCGCGGACGACACACTTGCCCGGGTGCTCGCCGATGGTCATGCCGCCGGTCGGATGGACCCGGTCGCGCTCGGGGAGGCGCTGCGCCAGGCGCGGGTGTTCGTCGGCGTGGAAGCCCAGCCGACCTCCGTTGACGTCGCGACCGGCGCGGACAAGACCAGCGAGATGGCACTGATCACGCTGCGGACCGACGCGGGCGCCACCGCGCTGCCGATCTTCTCGAGTGTGGCGACACTCGCGGCCTGGCGTCCGGCAGCCCGTCCTGTCCCGGTCGCGGCACCGGATGCCTGGCAGGAGGCCACCCGCCTCGGCCTCGGCGCGCTCGTGATCGACGTCGCCGGTCCCTGTCCGGCCAGTCTGGATCTCGTGCCCGGCGGTGATGCCGAGGTCGGCGCACCGACGGCGGCGGACTTCGACGTCGCGGCGTTGCGCCGGCCCGGCCGGGACGACGGGCCGCTGGCACGGGCCGCGGTGCTCGCGGCGCTGCGGGCGGTCCCGGCCCGGGTCGAGGCGTGGCCGGCGGAACTGCCGGGGTGCGGGGAGGGGGATCCTCGGCCGGTGCTCGTGATCGCGGTCCACGGTGTGACGTCGGAGTCCGTCGCACGGCAGTTGTCCCGGTTGCTCGCTGGCGCGGAGGCCGTCGCGGTGCTCGCGGTGCGGCCGCAGGAGGCTCGGGCGGTGCGGCGGCGGCTGGGGCGGGGCGTGCGTGCGACACGGCGGCGAGGCTGGTCGCGGCCCGCGCCCTAGGCGGGGCGCGGCGGTGTGATCTTCCCGGCCGACCCCCGGCCTGGCACGTTGGGGCCGGGCCGCGAGCGGCGTGATCGTCGCGTGCGGCCGTCTGGTGCTACTCTTGGGCTCAGACCGAATGCCGGTCGGTTCCACCCATCCGAAGGTGCCGTCGTTTCGGCGGGCCCGGTAAGGGCACGGAGCCTGGCTGGCAGGACCAAGCGGGGGTTCGCCCTCCACCCGATGTCGCCGACGGCGCCGCCACCACGGGGAGCCGGAGAGCCGGGCCCGAGCACGGGCCTCGGCTGCGGGGGCCGGGTCGCCGGTCGGCCGAGCCGTTCCCACGGTTGTCGGCCGGGAGCCTGGTGATGCCAGGTTCGGTGCTCCGCTGCGGTGAGGTCATGCCCGCGCGTCGAGCAACGGAGGAACACATCAGCACAGAGTCCCGCATCAATGACCGGATCCGCGTCCCCGAGGTCCGCCTCGTCGGCGCGGAGGGCGAGCAGATCGGCATCGTCGCGATCGGTGAGGCCATGCGCATGGCGCAGGAGGCCGATCTCGACCTCGTGGAGGTCGCGCCGACCGCCCGTCCTCCGGTCTGCAAGCTGATGGACTTTGGAAAGTTCAAGTACGAGTCCGACCAGAAGCGTCGGGAAGCTCGGAAGAACCAGGTCCAGACCGTCATCAAGGAAATGAAGCTGCGGCCCAAGATCGACCCGCACGACTACGAGACCAAGAAGGGTCACGTCGTGCGGTTCCTGCGGGCCGGTGACAAGGTGAAGATCACCATCATGTTCCGTGGTCGGGAGCAGTCCCGGCCGGAGCTGGGGATCCGCCTGCTGCAGCGGCTGTCCGCTGACGTGGCCGACCTCGGCTACGTCGAGGCCCAGCCCAAGCAGGACGGCCGGAACATGACGATGGTGATGGCCCCGCACAAGGGCTCCAGCACCAAGCCGCAGCGTCTGCCGGAACCGGCTGGCCACGCCTAGAGCCGGCGCCCGGTGGAGTCCGCGCGCGGTGGGAGCATCCACCGCGGCGGACGTCGCCGCGCCCGTCGTTCGATCACCCACGTACACCGTCAGGATGTCGACATGCCCAAACAGAAGTCCCACAGCGGCGCGAACAAGCGCTTCTGGATCACAGGTTCCGGCAAGGTGATGCGGCGCCGTGCCAACCGCAACCACCTGCTCGAGCACAAGTCCAGCCGGCGCACCCGCCGGCTGGGTAACGAGGTGGCGCTGACGAAGGCCGACGAAGGTCGGATCAAGCGCCTTCTCGCCCGCTGAGCGCGCACCGCTGACCCACCAACGAAGGAGACAGGTGCCCTCATGGCACGCGTGAAGCGGGCGGTCAACGCCCAGAAGAAGCGCCGTACGGTCCTCGAGCAGGCCAGCGGCTACCGGGGCCAGCGCAGTCGGCTCTACCGCAAGGCCAAGGAGCAGATGCTCCACTCGATGACCTACTCCTACCGGGACCGCCGCGCGCGCAAGGGCGACTTCCGGCAGCTGTGGATCACCCGGATCAACGCCGCGGCGCGGGCCAACGGGATGACCTACAACCGCTTCGTGCAGGGCCTTCGGCTCTCCGGTGTCGAGGTGGACCGCAAGATCCTCGCCGACCTCGCGGTCAACGACGCCGCGGCCTTCACGGCGCTCGTCGAGGTCGCCCGGGCGGGCCTGGCGGCGGCTCCGGCGGCTTCGGTGGCGGAGCCGAGCGCGGCCTGAGCCCGCCGCGACGCCGATCCGTGTCCGCCGCTCGTCTCCCCATGGCCCCGGACCCGGGCGAAGGGGCCGTCGTCGGCGCGCGCTCGGCCCGGGTCGGTGCCGCGCGGCGGCTGCGGCGGCCCGCCGAGCGGCGGGAGCGGGGGCTCTTCCTCGTCGAGGGAGCGCAGGCGGTCGGCGCGGCCGTCGCAGCGGGCGCGGTGCTCGAGGTCTTCGCCGGGGTCGGCGCGGCGGCCCGGCACGGTGAGCTGCTCGCCGCCGCCGGGGCGCCGGTGCGTCTGGTGACCGACGAGGCCGCCGCAGCGCTGTCGGAGACCGTCACCCCGCAGGGTCTCGTGGCCGTCGCCGCCCTGCCGCACCACCGGCTCGCGGATCTGGTCGCCCCCCGCCTGGTGGCGGTGTGCGTGAGCGCGAACGATCCGGGCAACGCCGGCACGGTGATCCGCAGCGCGGACGCCGCTGGCGCGGACGCGGTGGTGTTCACCGGCGGCGGCGTCGACCCGTTCGGCGGCAAGTGTGTGCGTTCGTCCGCGGGCAGCCACTTCCACCTTCCGGTGATCGTCGAGCCCGATCTCGACGCGACGCTGGCGGGCCTGCGGGCACACGGGTGCCGCGTCGTGGCCACGGCGGGCACCGCCGAGCGTGACATCGAGCGTGCCGTGGCCGCCGGCGAGCTCGACGGTCCCACCGCGTGGCTGTTCGGCAACGAGGCCCACGGTCTCGACCCCACCGGACTGGCCGCCGCGGACGCGGCGCTTCGGGTACCGGTGTACGGTCAGGCCGAGTCCCTGAATCTTGCGGTTGCGTCCGCCCTGTGCCTGTACGCCTCGGCGCGGGCGCAGAGAACGGGTAGGTCCGGTACTGACGGCACCGGAGGAGGTGGTCGGCGGTGGTGAACACCGTCGCCTCGACATCCGAGCAGGTGGGCGGTCGCGCTGTCCTGTCCGTCACCGAGGATCCGGCATCAGACATCCCATGTTTTTGAATGTCAAGCGGCGACATCGAGTGTGACGTTTTGTGGCCAGGCGGTTGCCTCGCTGTAGGCGGTCTGGGTCTTGAGGCAGCCGTGGAGGATGCCGACGAGCCGGTTG
>NZ_JCBATA010000083.1:0-34811 GCF_059816245.1 Frankia sp. RB5 | reverse complement strand
CCCGCGCCCACCACACCTGCACCAGCACCTCCTCGACATCCTCGGCGTCGACCCAACCCGCCCACCATGATCGACATACGGGCCCGTCAACGCATCAAAGCCCCATGTGCGGAAGACGGGCCTAGCGTGACATCGCGCTGCGGCTGGCCATCCCCGAAGGAACCGCGAAGTCCCGCATGCGCGCGGCTCTCACTTCCCTCGCCCGCGCTCTCGCCGCCCAAGGAGTCTCCCCGTGACGCCGGACCCACCGGAGGTTCCCGCCGGCGGTTCCTGTGTCGGTGATCTGGTGGCCGCGTACGTACTGGGCGCCTGCACGGCGGCCGAGGCGGATGTCGTCGAGACGCATCTCGGCCACTGCGCGACCTGCGCCGCCGACGCGGCCCGTCTCCTGCCAGCCGCGCTGCCGTGGTCCTCGGGGACGGCCGTCACCGCCGGTCCGCACGACCTTGAGCCGCCGATCGACGGCCCCGGCTCGCTCACCGACGTCCTCACCGCGGCGCTCGCCGTCTGGCCCTCCGCCCCCGGCTTCGATCTGGCACCGTCCAGCGGTCCCGCAGGACCGGCCCGCGGAGTGGGTGCGGCGTGCTATGGGAACCGGGTCGGCGCGCTCGATCGGGTGTTGATCGAGATGGCTCCCGACCTGTGGTCACGCCCGGCCGCCGTCGGCTGGTCGGTCCGGGAGCTGATCCTGCACCTCTACGCCGTAGACGGACTGCTGCTCGACGCGCTGAGCGGGCACGCCGCGACCGACGACGACCCGCTGACCCGAACGCTCGCCGTCCACGACCACGCCCGGGACTGGCCCATCGAGGTCGTCTGGCAGCGCTGGTACGAGCGGGCCGGGCGGCTGTGCACCGTTGTGAACCACTCCGGGCGGAACCCAGCGGCGTGGGTGGTGACGGTAGGCCCACTGGCAGCTCCGGTGAACGATCACCTGATCGCCCGCGCTTTCGAGACCTGGATCCACACTCGTGACGTCGCCGCGGCCGCAGGCCTGCACCCCCCGGACCCCGGCGGGTTCGACCTGCACGCCATGGCCGACCTCTCGCTGCGGCTGCTGGCCTCCCCCTGGGCGGCCACGACCGCCGCACGCACCGGACGGAGCACCGACGCGGCGCTGCACGTCACCCTGACCGGCCCGGGCGGCGGCAGCTGGACGCTGGACCCCGTGGGCGCCCACGAGGCGGGGGTCGCGCCAGGTCCGGCGCGGCCAGGCAGCGGGGGCGTGCTGAGCGCGGGCATCGTCGAGTTCTGCCTGGTCGTCGGCGACCGGCTACCCCCCTCCGCGCTGCCCCGGCGGACCGCGGGCGACGACCAGCTCGCCGCCGATCTGCTCGCTCTGGCTCCGAGCCTGTCCGGTCCCTGAGCACTCGGCTCCCTGACAGAGGCTGCCCCGCGCCGTACGGGACATGCGCACCATCAGGTCGCTGCTGGAGGGAGCCGAAGCCGAAGCCCTGCGCACCATCGGCATCGACGTGTCCGGCGTCCTCAAGCCGCCTTTCCCCCATGCTCCCCGCGCCCGCGGGTTCCCTGCGCGGCTCGGACTCCCGGAGGAGGTTCGAGCCCGGGGCACCCGAAATGGAAAGCCTGCTTTACTAGATGGAAAGCCAGCTTTACACTTGACCCATGGCTGACGAGGCTCGGCAGGACAACGTGACACGCGACGCCCGCAGGGCGATCATGATCGACGGGATCCCGGTGTCCCTCCTCGGGATGATCGCGCTGGCACTGGGCAGCTCCCCCGACCCGAGCAGCGCCGAGAAGGGCTGGTGGCTCGGCGTGACCGGCGCCTTCACCCTCTCCGTCGCGTGGGTCCTGGTGCGGGCCTTCAGCCGCGCCGACGAGTACCAGCGCAAGATCCAGCTGGAGAGCATGGCGATCGCCTTCGCCGCCGTCCTCGTGGGCCTTCAGGCCGCCGTGCTGCTCGACGCCACCGACATCATCGGGCTGCGCCCCCTCAGTGAGGCGATCGTCCTCGGCGGCGTGGGGATCTGGTTCACCATCGCGGACCTGCGCACCCGCCTGCACCGGTGAGGAACCGGCTACGCACGCTGCGAGCCGAGCGCCGCTGGAGTCAGGCCGACCTGGCCGACCGATGCCAGGTGTCCCGGCAGACCATCAACGCGATCGAGACCGAACGGTACGACCCCGGCCTGCCCCTCGCCTTCACTCTCGCCGACATCTTCGACCTGACCATCGAGGAGATCTTTTTTCCCGACCGTCCCCAGGGCCCCACCGACCCCGGCACGCGCCGCTGACGCGATCCGGCTCCGCGGACTTCCCAGGTGGATGTGGGTGCGCGCGCTGGGATCCCTCGCCGCGCCCGCCTGCCCCGAGAATGTTCGCCGCCGGTCGCTCTGACCTCGACGAGTATCGCGATGTCCGCTATATCCGCCGGAATCGGAGCCACTTTTAGCATGACCCGCGTACGGACGTACCGGGCACGGCATCAGGATCGCAGCATCGCACGAACATCCATGAGCGCGAAGCCGAGAAGGTTTAGACCAGGCCAGTCGGCGGGGCGGGTGGCACGTGGATCGCCGGCCGACAGACCAATTCCCCAGACTGCATCCAGTGGGCTCGCCTCGACAAGAACATCGTCGCCCGTGGCAAGCAGAAAGCCACGCAGCCGGTCATTCTGGGCGAACTTCGCCAGGTTGCCCGCCACGACAATCTCGTAGCGATGCCGCTCCCAGATCGCCTCGTCGAAGCCGCGAACGCGGCGGCCAAGCGCCTTCGCCCTGCCCGGATCCGGCGCGGCGAGGATCGTTTCCAGGGCGTCATCGTCACCGAACAGCCGCGCCTTGCCAGCCATCATGAAATGCTCCGCCGTGGCGTATCGTCGCTTGTCGACGGTGAACGCCGAGGCGAGCCACTGACTCAGACAACTCGCGCCGACCCCGCCACCAGCCGCCGGCCGGTGGCCCCAGAAGAACCTGAACGACAACGCCACACCCTCGAACTCCGCCTGGATCAGATCCTCCACGGCACGGGGATGCACGGGCTTTCCCGGTGGCACCGGCTCTTGCGGCTCGCTGATCACAAGCGGAATCATGCCATGGGAACCGCCTGGCCAGACCCCGGCTACCCCAGGGGCGGAAGATCACCTAGGTCCCAGCCAGCATCATCGTCGACCAGCCGGGCTCGTTCGGAACCCGACTGGGTGACGAGATCGGACGATGCGCGGGCTACGGGCAGCTGGTGGTTGACTCGGCGTTGGTGCAGGTGTCGTAGCCGTCACGGCCGTCGATGGTGTCGTAGCCCGTGCCGCCGTTGAGGGCGTCTGCCGCGGTGGAGCCGAAGATGAAGTCGTCGCCGGGGCCGCCCATCACCGACAGTCGATAGGTCGGGAAGCTGTCGACGCTGACGACCTGGTCGTCCCCGTCACCGAGGCAGATGGTCACGTTCCTGACTCCGGGGAAGATCCGCACGACGTCGTTGCCGCCCTTCGCGGACACGACGGCATTCGAGACCGGGTCGAGGATGTCCGGGCCGTTCGTGCCCTCCAGCGTCGCGGTGAGGCTTGCGCCGGTGAACTGGTTGACGCAGCTGTCCGCGGCGCGGGCCGGTCCGGCGAGCACGACGGCGGGAACGGTGGCGGCCGCCGCGAGCGAGAGGGCGACGGCGATTCTACGAAGACGCATGTGTGGTGTCCCTTGTCCGTGCGTCAGCTCCGCGGCTGACGTCACCAGGGGGTTCGTCGGATGCCGCGGCGCCGGATGGATTCTGTGGGATCAGCGACGTTCGTCATCCGCCAGCCGTCGCCCGACGAATACGCGCGGAGGGAGCGTGGCCGCACGACGTTCGGCCGGCGAAGGAGACCGATCGATGGCGCTGTGCCACCGACCGGTCCGCCTGCGGCGTCGCGCACGCTACGATGATCTCCCTTCTGGGGGTGGGGGTCACGGTGGCAGGCGAGAGCACGGCGCAGGTGGTCTCACCGGTCTGTTCCGACGCGGACTGGCATGGTCGGCTGGTTGCGGGGGACGAGTCCGCGCTGGCCGAGATCTACGGTGCGTTCGCGCCGCTGGTCACCGCGGTGGCGTTCCGGGTCATCCGCGATCCCGACGCGGCGGCGGACGTCACCCAGGAGGTGTTCGTCCAGTTCTGGCGCAGCCCGCTGGTCTACGACCCCGGCCGGGGAAGCCTGCGGGCGTGGCTCGCGCTGCTGGCGCATCGACGGGCGGTGGACTGGGTGCGCGCCGAGCAGCGCCGCCGTGGCCTGCCGCTGGCCATCGCCGAGCGGGCCAGCGACGTCGAGGCGGTTCCCGTGGACGAGGTCGTCGTGGACGCCGAGACGGTCGAGCGGGTGCGCCGCGGGGTGCGAGGCCTGCCGAGTGCGTTGCGAGTGGCGGTGGAGCTGGCGTTCTACCAGGGCCTGACCTACCGTCAGGTCGCCGCCGAACTGGGTATTCCGGAAGGTACGGCCAAATCGCGCCTGCGGTTGGCGCTGCAGCGGCTGGCGCGGTGCCTGGCCGACGAGACAATCGAGGGGTGAGCCGTGGCTGACGACTACGAGTCCATGCTGCTCGCCGCGCTGGCCAGCACCATCCCGGCGCCCGGCGGCGCCGATGTCCCGAGCCTGGGTGACGGTTCGGGTATGGGCGGCCAGTCTGCCCCGCCCGGGCCGCCGCCGGTCGGCGCGCTGCTGGCGGCGGCGCGGGCCAGCCGACCTCCGGTGCCCGAGGTTCCCGCGTTCGCCGCCTCCTTCCGCGCCGCCGCGGGCATGCTCGACGCGGTGCTGGCAGGCGTCGACCCCGCGCGTCTGACCCGTCCCAGCCCGGTCCTGGACTGGTCTCTCGGCGACCTCGTCACCCACCTGGCCGCCGGCTACGCGCAGCTGACCTGCGCGCTCGGAGCCCCGACGGAACTCCCGGTGGCCGCCGAGGCGGACCTCGAGAGCGCGACCCGCGCGGTGCTGGCCTGGACCGCCGCCGAGCGCACCCTGCCCGAGCGGCGAGCTCTGTGGTGGGATGCCGTCACCACGCTCGCCGCCGCGTTGCGTGCGCCGTCCGCGTTCCCGGACCGGGTCCTGCAGGTGGCGGGCCATACGATGCCGGTCGCCGGGCACGTGGTGACGCGAGCCTTCGAGACGTGGATCCACGCGCGGGACATCGCGCTGGGCACGGGGATGCGCCTGCCCGACCCCGCCGGCGAGGTCATCGGCCCCATGGCCGACCTCGCGGCGCGCACACTCGCCGGTCTCGCCGCCCGGAGCCCCACGCGTGGCCAGGCGGGCACCGTGGCGCTGGCGCTGACCGGTCCCGGCGGGGGGTCCTGGCTGGTGCGGTTGGGGGCGCCGGCACCGAGCGGCGGGATCGAGGCGGCCGGCGACGGTGTCGACGCCGAGCTGACCGTCGACACGGTCGCGTTCTGCCTTCTCGTCAGCGACCGGATCGCCAGGCCCGACCTGGACGTCGTCGTCGATGGCGACGTGGCTCTGGCCGAGGACCTGCTCGCCCTCGCGCCGGCCCTGAGCGGACCCTGACCTGGACCCAGGTCACCGTGCCGGGGGCAGGTGACAGTCATTCGCGGCATGGACGACCTCGATCAGCGGATTCGCCCGCGCGGCCACCTCGGACCCGGGGCATCCGGTCCGCGGTGCGATGATCAGCGGCGCAGGGCGCGGCGGGCCAGCCAGCTGCCGAGGAACTGCCCGGCCTGCACGAGGACGACGATGGTCGCGACGGAGATGTAGACGATCGGCCAGTTGTACCGCTGGGAGCCGTAGGTGATGGCGAAGTCGCCCAGCCCGCCGCCGCCGAACAGTCCGGCCTGCGCGGACATGTCGACGACGGCGACGAAGATGAACGTGTAGCCGAGGATCAGCGGTCCGAGCGCCTCGGGGATCAGCACGGTCAGCAGAATGCTGATCGGCCGCGCCCCCGCGGCGCGGGCGGCCTCGACGACGCCCGGTTCCACGGTGAGCAGGTTCTGCTCCACGATCCGGCTGATCGCGAACGCGGCCGACAGTGACAGCGCGAACGTGACCGCGTTGGTGCCGATGGTCGTGCCGATGGTGTGCAGCATGAGCGGCTGGATCGCCGTCAGGAAGATGACGAAGGGAATCGGGCGCACCACGTTCACCAGCACGTTGACGATCAGGAACGCGGCGCGGTTCGCGAACAGGTTGCCCGCCCGGGTCGCGTACAGCACCAGGCCGAGAACCAGGCCAAGCGCGCCGCCGGCCACCACGGAGATCGACACGATGAACAGGGTCTGCCGAATGGCCTCCCGGTAGACCGCCAGGTTGTCGAGAAACTCATGCATTCCCGGCCGGCTCCTCCACGACGTCGACGCCGTCCGCGCGCAGCGCCGCGAGCGCGGCATCCACCGCCGCGTCCGCGCCGCTGAGCTCGAAGGTCAGGCTGCCCGCGGGCCGGCCCTGGAGCTCACGGATGCCACCGAAGACGACCTCCGCGGCCACCTGGTGTGCCAGGAAGACGTGTGCCAGGCCGGGCCGGGCGCCGCCCCGCTCCTCTGCCCGTTCGCCCTCCCCGTCCCCCTCCCGCACGCGCACCGTCACCAGCCGGCCGCCGCCTGGCCCGGACCGCAGCCGGGCCAGCGTTGCCGGCGAAGGCCGTTCCCGCAGGTCGGTGCCGATGAGGCGGGCCGCGGCCGTCGTCCGCGGGCGGGTGAAGACGTCGTAGACGGTGCCGGTCTCCACCACCCGCCCGACGTCGAGGACCGCCACCCGGTCGGCGAGGGAGCGGATGACGTCGAGCTCATGGGAGACGATCACGATCGTGACGCCGAGCTCGCGGTTGACCTGGCCAAGTAGCGCCAGCACCTCCCCGGTGGTCTCGGGGTCGAGCGCGCTGGTCGCCTCGTCGACGAGCAGCAGCGACGGCTCGGTGGCCAGGGCACGGGCGATGCCCACCCGCTGTTTCTGACCGCCGGAGAGCCGTTCGGGATGGTCGTGGGCACGATCGAGCAGCCCGACGAAGGCCAGCAGCCGCGCCACCCGGCGGTCGCGCTCGGGCTGACCGACCCCGGCGACCTTCAGCGGGTAGGCGACGTTGCCGGCGACGGTCCGCGACCGGAAGAGGTTGAACTGCTGAAAGATCATCCCGGTGTCGCCTCGCGCCTCCCGCCGGCCCCGCTCGTTCAGCGCGCCAAGCTCGCGCTCCCCGAGGTACACCCGGCCCGAGGTGGGCGTCTCCAGACCGTTGATCAGTCGCAGCAGCGTGCTCTTGCCGGCCCCGGAGGAGCCGATGACGCCGAACACCTCGCCGCGGCGAACCTCGAGGCTGACGTCGTCGAGCACCACCACCGGCGCGGCGCGCCGCCCCCGGCCCGGGAACGTCTTCCCGACCCGCTCCAGCCGAACATGGATCTCCGCCCGCGCATCGGCAGGCTCGGCGGGGACCGACATCGGCGCCGCGCCTAGCCTCGCGCCGCTGCGGCCTGCTTCTCCACGGTCGCGAGTTCCGCCTGGAGCCGCGGGGCGGGCACCGTGCGGAACACCGCGACACCCCCGTTGGCCTTCTGCACCCCCGCCTCCACCGACGGGTCGTGGTAGAGCGCGGCGAGGGCCAGGTAGGTCTCGTCGTTCTTGTCCTCGTCGCGGGCGACGAAGATGTTCACGTACGGCGCCGCGCTGGCGCCGGCCGGGTCGTCCTGGTAGATCGCGCCCGATCGCGGCAGCTTGGCGCTGGTCGCGTAGTTGTTGTTGACGATGGCCGCGGCGACGGAGCCGCTCTGCAGCGCGCCCGCGGTCTGCGCGGCGTCCAGCGTCACCACGGTGACCTTGTGCGTCTCGATGTCGCGGGTGGTGGAGAAGGCCGAGCCGCCGTCCTTCAGCGTCAGCAGGCCGGCCGACTGCAGAACGAGCAGGCCGCGCGCCTCGTTGATCGCGTCGTTCGGGACCGCCACCTTCGCGTCGGCGGGCAGCGCCGAGGGCCTGTCGTACTTCAGCGCGTACAGCGGCAGCGGATAGACGGCGGTGGCGCCGATCGGGCGCAGGGTGTCATGCGCGGTGGCGTTGTAGTTCGCCAGGTACTGGATGTGCTGGAACTGGTTGAGGTCGAGCTGCTTTTCCCTCAGCGCCGGATTGGGCTGACTGTAGTCGTTGAAGTTGACGTACTTCACCGTGACGTCCAGCCGCTTCTTCGCGAGGTCGGCGAACGTCTTCCAGTACGGCTCGGACGCGTCGACGACGCCGATGCGCACCGTCTTCGATCCGCTCGAGCCGCCGGTGAAGGCCAGAACCAGACCGACCACCAGCGCCGCGACCAGCACGACGGCGGCGGAGACGATCCAGGGCAGGCGCCGTCGACCCGAACCGCTCGGTGGCAGAACCGGATCGACCGGAGCCTCACGCGGATTGTTCTCACCCGCGGACGACGCGGACATGACTCCTCCAGAACGCTCAGGAGCACGACACGGCACAGCGGCACAGCGACACAGCGGGCTCGCCGGGCGCGGGGCGCGGCTCGCGGTGGCCTGCGGCGGGCGTGCGACAACGAGGTCGGCGAAACGCCGTCACCGAAGGACGGAAACCCTCGGTGGGCAGGGGCGACGCGGAGGCGTCAACGACACAGGCAGCTGGCGACCCGAACGTGATCGACCGGGCGTCGACTCGTCAGCAGAGCTGCATGCACGGAACAGACCTTAGCAGGTCGAATCCGGCGGAGAATCCGAATTTCCAGGACATCGCGGCGCACCGGAACAATGTTTCGCGAGGGTTGCAGCCGGAATGGTCAGCGCACAACAGGCCCCGACGGTGCCACAACCAGGATGGCGGTCTCGGCCTGGCCGGTCGGGTGCAGCAGATGGGCTGCCGCGGGTTCGCCGGCCAGGTCGAGGTGCGGGCGGCCGAAGGCGCCGATGCCCCGGCAGTTCCACAGCGGTTCCAGCATCGGATGGTCAGCGCGCAGGAGCGCGCTGATCTCGGCGATGCGCGGGTCGCCGGCGTGCAGGTCGGCCGCCATGCGGAACTGGCGCGCGACCGACCGCAGCAGCCCGGTCGTTCCCGGCGCGTGGGCGAGTAGGCCGAGCACATGCCGGCGCGCCGGTTCATGCTCGGACGGGTCACCCAGCAGCTGCTCCCAGGACGCGTTGGTGGCGAGGACGTCGAGCCGGTGGTCGAGCAGGGCGGCGGGGCCGCCGGGCCAGCTCGTCACGAGCGATTCCAGGTCGCGCAGCTGCTCGCCCGGCGGGGTGAGCGCCGGCGGCTCGGGCGCGCTGAGCCGGCTCAGGTGCCGCCGGCCTGCCCCGTCGAGCCCGAGGACGCGGCCGACGGCGTCGAGGACCTGCCGGGACGCCGCCACCCGGCCCTGTTCCAGGCCGGTGTACCAGGTGAGGCTGACCCCGGCCAGCGCGGCGAGTTCCTCCCGGCGCAGTCCGGCGACGCGGCGGCGCTCTCCGGTGGGCAGTCCGACGCTGGCCGGTTCGATCAGCGCCCGGTAGGCCCGCAGGCAGGCGCCGAGCTCGCGACGCCGGGCGGCCACCGCGGCGCCGTCGGGTGTCACTCCCACTGCCACCATCTACAGACTCCTGGTTCGTGTGCCCGGCAACGGCGATGCTCGGCGCCATGATCCGTATCGGTGTCAACCTCGCCGCCGGCCTGGGCACTCCCGGGACCGGCAACCTCGTGGACGATCTCACGGGCGTCGCGCGGACGATCGCGGCTGCCGGCGTGCGTACCGTCTGGCTGCCGCAGGGCTACGGGTACGACGCGCTGGGCGTGCTGACGGCGATCGCCCGGCAGGTGCCCGACATCGAGCTCGGCACCTCGGTCGTCGTCGTGCAGCCGCGTCATCCGCGGGTGCTGGCCGCGCAGGCGCTGACCGCGCAGGCGGCGGCGCACGGACGTCTCACCCTCGGGCTCGGGGTCAGCCATCCGGGCCTGCTGGAGGTCTACGGCCAGCCGTTCCACCGGCCGGTCGCCGCGCTGCGCACGCATCTCGACACGCTGCTGCCGATCCTGGCCGGGCGCCGCGTCCCGGGTGCCTCCGGGCCGGGATCGGACGCCGCCGACAGCGCCGTGCCCGGCGCGACGGATCGGGTTCCGGTTCTGCTCGGCGCGCTCGGCCCCGCGATGCTGCGGCTGGCCGGGGAACGGGCGCAGGGGACGATCACCTTCCTGGCCGGGCCGCGCACCATCGGCGAGCACGTCGTTCCGCTGATCAGCGCCGCGGCGCGGGAAGCAGGTCGGCCGGCGCCGAGGGTGGTCGTCGGGCTTCCGGTGGTGGTGACGTCCACGCCGGACCGAATCCGCGCCGAGTTGAACGCCGCCTACGGTGATCTCGCCCGGCTACCGTCCTACCGTGCGGCGCTGGACCGGGACGGCCTCGCCGAACCGGGGGCGATCGCCGTCGCCGGCGACGAGGACACCGTCGTCGACCAGCTGGCGGCCTACGCCACGCTCGGCGCCACCGACGCGCTGGTCAGTCTCGTCGGCACGGCGGCCGAACGCGCCCGGACGCTGCGCCTCCTCGGCGCCGTCGGATCGACGCCGCACGCCTGATGTCCCCGGATCCGGGTTGACGTGGACGTGGACGCGATGTCCGACGTGGACGTCGGCCGCTGGCGCCTGGCATCAGCGGGAGGTGCCCTCGGTCGCCGGGTGGGGGCTCGACCAGCGGCTGGGCGGGCGGGGCAGGCCGAGGGTGTCGCGCAGGGTGCGGCCGGGGTAGTCGGTACGGAACAGGCCGCGGCGGCGCAGTTCGGGGATCACCTGGGTGGCGAAGTCGTCGAGGGGGTCGGGCAGGTAGGGGAAGATGACGTTGAAGCCGTCGGCGGCACGTCCGGTGAACCACTCCTCGATGTGGTCGGCGATGGACTGGGCCGTACCGGTGATCGTGCGCGTGTCGCGGGCGAGCTGGGCGGCCAGCTGGCGGATGGTCAGCCCCTCGTCGCGGGCCCGGCGCAGCAGGTGTGCCTGGGCGCTCTGGCTCTGGTTGGACAGCGGCAGCTCGGGCAACGGGCCGTCGAGTGGGTGCGACGCCAGGTCCACGCCACCCAGCCAGTAGGCGAGGTCGGCGAGGGCGACCCGCGGGTCGAGCAGTGCGCTGAGCCGGTCGAGCCGGTCCTCGGCCTCCGCCTTCGTCGCACCGACCAGCACCGACAGGCCTGGCAGGACGATGACCTGGTCCGGGTCCCGGCCGGCGGCGGCGGCGCGTGCCTTGAGGTCGGCGTAGAACGCCTGCGCGCCGGCAAGGTCCGGGTGGTGGGTGAACACGACGTCGGCGACGGAGGCGGCCAGGGACACGCCGGTGTCGGACGAGCCGGCCTGCACGATCACCGGACGGCCCTGCGGCGGGCGCGCGATGTTCAGCGGCCCGCGCACGCGGAAGTGCCTGCCCTGGTGGTCCAGCCAGTGCAGCTTCGTCTCGTCGAAGTACAGCCCGCCGTGCTGGTCGTGCAGGAAGGCGTCGTCGTCGAAGCTGTCCCACAGGCCGGTGACGACGTCGAAGAACTCGGCGGCACGTTCGTAGCGGACCTCGTGGTCGACGTGGCGGTCCAGGCCGAAGTTGCGCGCCTCGGCGTCGTTGAGGGAGGTGACGAGGTTCCAGCCGATCCGCCCGCCGCTGAGATGGTCGAGGGAGGCGAACGTGCGGGCCAGGTGGTAGGGCTCGGTGTAGGTGGTCGACGCGGTGGCGATCAGGCCGATGTGGCTGGTGGCGGTCGCCAGGGCGGCGAGCAGCGTCGTCGGTTCGAAGGAGTCGTTGACGACGCTGACCTGGCGCAGCACCTCCTGGTCGGCGAACGGCACGCCGACGAGGTCGGCGAAGAAGATCGCGTCGAACCGGGCCCGCTCCGCCGTGCGCGCCAGCTCGACGACGTGGCGGATGTTCACGCCCGCGTCCGCGACGCTGTCCGGGTGCCGCCACGCGACGAGGAACTCCCCCGGCGGCTTGAGAAAGGCGTTCAGGTGCAGCTCGCGCCGCGCGGCCGGCCGTGACGCGCTCACCGCCCGGCCACCTCGGCGGCGCAGGGCCGGGAGGGTCCGGCGGGGCGGCCTGGGGGGCGTCGCAGGCCCAGGTGACCGCGCAGTGTCGTCTCCTCGTACTCGTGGCGGACCAGGCCGCGGCGGCGCAGTTCCGGGATGACCTGGTCGACGAAGTCCTCCGCCGAGCCGGGCAGGTAGGGGAAGCTGACGTTGAACCCGTCGGCGGCGCGTCCCCGGAACCAGGTCTCGAGGTGGTCGGCGACCGACTCCGGGGTGCCGACGACCGACGAGACGGCGGCGAAGCGCAGCGCCAGCTGGCGGATGGTCAGGTTCTCCCGGCGGGCGAGGTCCAGCATGAGCTGCTGGCGGCTCCTGCTGCGGTTGGTGACGCCGATGGCGGGCAGCGGCCCGTCGAGGGGGACGCCGCTGAGGTCGAGGTCGCCGATGTTGTCCTGCACGAGCCGGCGGGCGACGTCGTCGTGGATGAGGTCCTGCAGCTCCTCGAGCCGGGCCCGCGCGGCCGCCTCGCTGCTCGCCACGTACGGCGCGAGCACCGGCCAGACCAGCACGTCGTCGGGGCCTCGGCCGTGCGCCGCCGCGCGTGCCTTCACGTCCCGGTAGAACCCCTGGGCGCCGGCCAGGGACGTCTGGGCGGTGAAGACGACCTCGCCGTGGCGGGCGGCGAAGTCCCGGCCGGTCTGCGAGGACCCGGCCTGGAACAGCACCGGGTGGCCCTGCGGCGGCCGGGAGATGTTCAGCGGCCCGCGAACCCGGAAGTGCTCGCCCTCGTGGTGGGGCGTGCGCAGCCCGGCGGGGTCGTAGTAGCTGCCGGCGGCCTTGTCGCGGACGACCGCGCCGTCGGCGAAGCTGTCCCACAGCGCCCGCACGACGTCGACGAACTCGTCCGCCCGCCGGTAGCGCAGGGTGTGGTCGAGGTGGGTGTCGCGGCCGAAGTTGCCGGCCTCCAGCGGGACGACGGACGTCACGATGTTCCAGCCGGCTCGCCCGGCGGAGAGGTGATCGAGGGAGGCGAACCTGCGCGCGACGTGGTACGGCTCGTTGTAGGTGGTCGTCGCGGTCGCGACCAGGCCGATCCGCTCGGTCACGGTCGACAGGGCCGCGAGCAGGGTGAGCGGTTCGAAGTGCTCCGCGCGGGCGGTGCGACGCAGCGAGTCGAGGTCGTGGCCCCAGATCGCGACGACGTCCGCGAGGAACAGCGCGTCGAAGGCGCCGCGTTCGAGGGTCCGCGCGACCCGGATGTGGTGGTCGAGGTCGAGCTGGCCGTCGGGCCGGGCGAGCGGGTGCCGCCAGCCGGCGATGTGCCCGCCGGAGCCGTGCACCAGCGCCCCAAGCGTCAGCCGCCGCGGCCGCTCATCCCCGCTCACCGGTGTGCTCCGAGTGCGGCGGGCAGCGCAGCCAGCACGCCGCGGGAGCGCAGCAGTGCGGCGGCCCCCTCGGCCAGGTGGTAGGCCTCCTCCAGATGGGGCTGACCGGAGAGGATGAAGTGGTCGACGCCGAGCGCGTGGTACTCCTCGATCCGCTCGGCGACCTGCTCGTGGCTGCCGACGATCGCGGTGCCGGCGCCGCCGCGGACCAGCCCGTAGCCGGCCCATACGTTCGGGTAGACCTCCAGGCGCGCGCGGTCGCCGCCGTGCAGCGCGGCCATCCGGCGCTGTCCGACGGACTCGCTGGCGGCGAACACCGCCTGGTGCGCGATGATCCGCGCGTCGTCGAGCCCGACGAGCAGCCGGTCCGCCTCGGCCCGCTCCGCGGCGGGACTCGCGCCGCCGAAGAAGACCGGCGGCGGCCCCCACGGTGTCACGTCGACACTGGCGTCGCGGACCTGGTAGTGCTGGCCGGTGTAGGTGAACGGCGGGTCCGCCGCGGCGACGCCGCGCAGCACGGTCAGGAACTCGGCGGTGCGAGAGTAGCGCTGGTCGTGGTCGAGGTGGTCGCCGAGGCGGCGCTGCTCGGCCGAGTCACCGCCGGTGACGATGTTCAGCAGCAGACGACCGCCCGAGACGCGCTGGAAGGTCGCCGCCTGGTGCGCGGCCAAAGTCGGCGAGATCAGGCCCGGCCGAAAAGCGACCAGGAACCGCAGCCGGCTGGTGACCTGGGTCAGCGCGGCGGTCACGATCCAGGCGTCCTCGCACCACAGCCCGGTCGGGGTGAGCACTGCCTCGTAGCCGAGCTGCTCGGCGGCGCGGGCGATCAGGGCCAGGTAGTCGATGCTCGCGGAGCGGGACCGGCCGCCTGACCGCGCCGCGGCGGCCGAGCCCTGGTGGGGTTCACCGTCCCCCGAGCCGACGATGCCCCGGTCGTCGCCGTTGGTGGGCAGATACCAGTGCACATGCGCGGGCATGGCCGCAGGCTCTCCTCGGATACGGGTGCACAGGACCGGAAGAATGCACGCGGACGCTTTTCCGGCCGTTCTGGGTGCGTCGGCACGACCCGGTGAGCGTCGCACCGGCGAGCGGCCGCCGTCAACCAGCCGGCGTATTTCTACGAAAGCACTGCCATAATATTTCCCAACAGTGGCAGCCCGACACTCCAGGAAATTCCGCCGCTCGCGGCGGCTTATGCGCGGTATGCTGCGCGCCATGCAGCCGCCATCCGCGGGCCGGCGCTGTAGCTAGCGCCGCCAGCTCCCTTTCCGCTGTCGCGATGGCAGGTAGTTCCCCCGTGAACACCGCCTCCATCCTGCATTTTTCCGTCCCGCCGACCACCCTCGTACCTGCCCTGAACCCGCATTCCCGCCACCAGTTCGGCACCGCACAGGGAGGACACTGCGTATGAAGGTCGGATCCCCCTGGCCGACACGGGGAACGCGCCGGCGACCGCCGGTGATGACGTCCGTCGCGGCACTCACGGCGGCCGTCCTGCTTCTTCTCGGCGCCTGCGGCGGTGGCTCGGGTGGCGCCGGAGCCGGAGCCGGCGCGAAGGGCACGGATCCGGCAGCGACGGTCACGATCGGGCAGATCCTCGAGCCGAGCACGCTCGACATCACCCGGGGCTCGGGCGTCGCGATCGCCGACGTCCTGCAGAACAACGTCTACCAGGGACTGTTGCAACGCGACGACACCGGGACGATCACCCCGGCGCTTGCCAGCGGCTACCAGGTCTCCCCCGACGGCCTGACCTACACGTTCACCCTGCGCCCAGGCGTCCGTTTCCACGACGGCAACCCGCTGACCGCCGCCGACGTCGTCTCGTCGCTGACCGCCGTCATCGCGCCGGGCTCGACGAACCCGAACGCGGCGAACCTGGCCTCGCTCGCGTCCGTCGCGTCCCCCGACCCGGGCAGGGTGGTGCTGACGCTGCGCCACCGCGACACGAACTTCACGTTCTGGCTGACCACCGCCGCCGGGGTGATCCTGCGGCGCGGCGCGACCGACCTCGCCGCGACGGCCAACGGCACCGGGCCGTTCCGGTTCGCCTCATGGCGTCACGGCGACAGCATCACGCTGGCCCGCAACGACGGCTACTGGGGCGCCCGGGCCGGCGTCGCCAAGGTCGTCTTCCGCTACATCACGGACCCGAACGCGCAGAACAACGCGGTGCGGACCGGCCAGGTCGACATCGGCGCGATCGCCGACGCCGACCTGATCAACAGCTACCGGGGCAATCCGGACTTCGTCGTCGTCCGAGGCACCACCACTGACAAGTTCACCCTCGGCTTCAACGCGGCGCGCGCGCCGCTGTCGGACGAACGGGTCCGGCACGCGCTGCGCCAGGGCATCGACAAGGACGGCCTGATCAAGGTCCTCGGCACGGGGGTGCGGATCGGCGGCGACGTCCCGCCGAGCGACCCCTGGTACGAGGACCTGACCGGCATCGACCGCTACGACCCGGCGCACGCGAGGGCACTGCTCGCCCAGTCCGGCCATCCGCGCGGGCTGAAGCTGACGCTGACCGTGCCGACGATCTACCCGACGTCGATCGCCGAGTACGTCGCCTCGCAGCTGCGCCAGATCGGCGTCGAGGTCACGATCCGGCCGGTGGAGTTCTCGACCTGGCTGACCGACGTGTTCGCCCACCATGACTACGACCTGAGCATCGTCGACCACGTGGAACCGCGCGATCTCGGCAACTACGCCCTCCCGGCCTACTACTGGGGCTACGACGACCCACGCACCCAAGCCCTCTACCAGACCGGCGTCCAGGCCTCGTCCGACAAGGACCGCGACGACAGCTTCCGCGCGGTGGCCAGGCGCGTCTCGCAGCAGGCCGTCAGCGACTGGCTGCTGCTCGGCGAGTCCCGCCAGGTGGCCAGGAGCGGGATCCGCGGCTATCCGGCGAACAACACCTCGCAGATCTACGACGCCTCGAAGATCGTGGTCACCCGATCGTGACGCGGTTTCGCACGCCGCCGCGGCCCGGGGTGCTCCGGTGGCGCTGATCCTCATCCGGCGGCTCGGCCTGCTGCTGGTGTCGCTGCTGGTGGCGAGCGTGCTGGTGTTCGCGGCGCTGCGGCTGCTGCCCGGCGACGTAGCCCAGGTGATCGCCGGGACGCGCGCGTCGCCCGAGCAGGTGGACCGGATCGCCCACCAGCTCGGCACCGACCGTCCCCTGGTGATCCAGTACCTGCACTGGCTGGGCGGGGTGCTGAGCGGTGACGTCGGACACTCGGCGGTGAACGGCGTCTCCGTGTCCGGCGAGCTCGGGCAGAAACTCACCGTCACCGGGCCGCTGGTGGCCGCCGCGACCCTGCTGGGGGCGCTGGTCGGGGTTTCGCTGGGAATCGTGGCGGCGGCGCGCCACCGCCGTCGGTCGGGGATCGTGCTGTCGGTCCTGAGCCAGCTCGGCCTCGCGGTGCCGAGCTTCTGGGTTGGCCTGATGGCGACGACGGTCTTCGCGGTGCACTGGCGGTGGCTGCCCGCGGGCGGATTCCCGGCCGGCGGCTGGAACGAGCCCGCCGCCGCGGTGCGCTCGCTCGTCCTGCCGGTGCTGACACTGGCGCTGCTGGAGGGTGCGGTGCTGCTGCGGTTCACCCGCTCGGCGACTCTGGAGGTGCTGCACGCCGACTACCTGCGCACCGCCCGAGCGAAGGGGCTGACCCGGGGACGGGCGCTGCTGCGGCACGGGGTGCGCAACGCGCTGCTCCCGGTGCTGTCCGTGCTCGGGCTGGAGTTCGCGAGCCTGCTGCTGGGCGCGGTCGTGATCGAGAACGTCTTCTCGCTGCCCGGCGCCGGCCAGATGCTCGTCACCGACGTCGGCAACCGGGACCTGGTCAAGGTGCAGGGCACGGTCCTGCTGGTCACGGCCGTGATCCTGGTCGTCGGTTTCCTCGTCGACGTCGGGCACCACCTGCTCGACCCGCGCCTGCGGGACGCCCGGTGAGTGCGGGCGCGGGCGCGGGCCGTGGCGCGGGCGGCATCGTGCGCGGGGTGTTGCGCACCCGGTCGGGACGGCTCGGCGCCGCGCTGTCTGGCCTGATCGTCCTTGCGGCGCTGGTCTCGCTCGTCTGGACGCCCTACGACCCGACACAGGTCGATCCGGCCGACTCGTGGGCGCCACCGTTCGGCCGGCACCCGCTCGGCGCGGACCGGCTCGGGCGCGACCTGTGCAGCCAGCTGCTCGCCGGAGCCCGGATCACCCTGGCGGTCGCGATCGGCACGACGGCGCTCGCCGCTGTGATCGGGCTGGCCCTGGCGCTGTCCGCGGTCCTCCCCCCACCACCGGTCGCCCGCGGCGTCGTCCACCTGGTGGACGTCCTGGTCGCCTTCCCGCTGCTGCTGATCGCGCTGGTGCTGGCCGCGGTCTTTCCCGGCCGCACCTGGACGACCGTGGTGGCACTGGGGCTGGGCCTGGGAGTGCAGGTCGGCCGGGTCACCCGCGGCGAGCTGCGCCGGGTGCTGGCGACCGACTACGTCCTGGCCGCCCGCGCCGCCGGGGCGGGAACCGGGCGGATCGTCCGCCGCCACCTGCTGCCCAACGTCGCCCCGACGCTGTGGGTGCAGCTCTCGCTGACGGCCGGGGTCGCGGTGGTGGCGGAGGCAGCGCTGTCCTACCTGGGTCTCGGTCCGCCGCCGCCGGCACCGTCCTGGGGCCGCAGCCTGCACGACCTGCAGCCCTACCTGACGCTGCGCCCACTGGTGCTGCTGTGGCCGGGGCTGGCCATCGTGCTCACCGTCCTCGGCTTCAACCTCCTCGGCGACGGCCTGCGCGAGGCCGCCGACCCGCACCTGCGTCCCGCGCCGCACACCGCTGTGGATGGTGCGCCGTGACGGCCGGGGCAGGCGGGGGCGCGGAGCTCCTGTTGGAGGTCACCGACCTGCGGGTACGGATCGGGAGGACCCCGGTTGTCGACGGCGTCGGGCTCCGGGTGGCGGCCGGGGAGCGGGTCGGGCTGATCGGCGAGTCCGGATCGGGCAAGTCGATAACCGCGCTGGCGATCATTGGGCTGGCCCCGGACGACGCGGTCGTCCGCGGCAGTGTCCGCCTTCGCGGCCGGGAGCTGGTCGACCGCTCCGACCGCGAGCTGTCCCGGATCCGGGGCGCCGAGGTCGCGATGATCTTCCAGGAGCCGCTCAGCGCGCTCAACCCGCTCATGCGGGTCGGGCGGCAGATCGCCGAACCGCTGCGGGTGCACCGCGGGTACTCGCGCCGGGCCGCCGACGCGGCCGCCCTCGACCTCGCCGAGCGCGTCGGCCTGCCCGATCCCGAGCTGCTCGTGCGCGCCTATCCGCACCAGCTCTCCGGTGGCCAGCGCCAGCGGGTCGGCCTGGCACTGGCGCTCGCCTGCCGCCCGGCACTCATCCTCGCCGACGAACCGACGACCGCACTCGACGTCACCGTGCAGGCGGAGATGCTCGGCCTGCTGACCCGGCTCGTCGACGAGACCGGCGCGGCGCTGCTGTTCATCACCCATGATCTGGCCGTCGTCGCCGCCACCACGCGCCGGCTGGAGGTGATGCGGGCGGGCCGCCTCGTCGAGTCCGGAGCCACGGCCGACCTGCTGCGCACCCCTCGCCATCCCCACACCCAGGCACTGCTCGCCGCTGCCCGCGCCGCCGCCTGGCCGCCGGCCGGCACCGTTCCCCCACGGGAGCCGGAGGACGTGCCCGGCCCGTCGGACCCCGAGGCGGTCGTCCGATGACGGTCCATCCGAAGCCGCCCCACCCCACGTCGGCCCACCCCACGTCGGATCGTCCGGCGTCGGATCGTCCGGCCAGCCGTCCGGCGCAGGGACCCGGTACCATCCCGCTCTTCGAGGTGGCGGGGTTGTCGAGGTCATACCCGCTGCCTCACGCGGGCTGGCGGGCGGGCGGTCGTCCTGGTGGGCGCCGCGCCCGGCGGCAGGCCGTGCGGGACGTGACGCTGACACTGCCGGCGGGCTCGAGCCTCGGGATCGTCGGGGAGTCCGGCTCCGGCAAGTCGACCCTGGTACGGCTGCTCCTCGGGCTCGACCGGCCCGACTCCGGCACGATCCGCTACCGCGGGCGGCCCGTGCGCGCCTCCCACCGATCCCGTGACCTGCGCTGGCTGCGCCGCGACGTGCAGGTCGTCCTGCAGGACCCGGTGGCGTCCCTGGATCCGCGGCTGACCGTCGGTGCGATCGTCGCCGAACCGCTGGAGTGCCTGCGGATCGACGAGGATCATGGTGCGCGCGTCGAGGAGGTGCTGGCCGCCGTCGGCCTGCCCGCGGACGCGCGCGATCGGTTTCCGCACGCGTTCTCGGGCGGGCAGCGGCAGCGGATCGCGATCGCCCGGGCGCTCGCGCCCTGGCCGCGGGTACTCGTCGGGGACGAGCCGGTCAGCGCCCTGGACATGTCGGTCCGGGCCCAGATCCTCGACCTGCTCGGCGAGCTGACGGCCGCGCACCGGCTCGGGCTGATCCTCGTCTCGCACGACCTCGGCGTCGTGGCCCGGCTGTGCGACCAGGCGGCGGTGATGCGCGCCGGCGAGATCGTCGAGCGTGGGCCCACCGCCGCCCTGCTGACACATCCCACGCATCCATACACGCGCGCGCTGCTCGACGCCGTCCCCCGCCTGCCGATCGGTTGACGGCGACGGAGATCAGCGTGGCGGATCCCACACCTAGCGATGACCGGCCCCCGGAGTCAGGGCCGGTCATCGCGGCGCCGGCTATCGCGGCAGGCGGTTGACCGCGGCGATGACGGCGTTGACCGAGGCGGTGAGTACGGAGGTGTCCTGGCCCGCGCCCCAGCTGTCCGTTCCGTTCCGGCTGACCTGGACGTAGGCCGTCGCGAGGCTGGTCCCGCCGCGTTCCATGGCGTGTTCGCTGTAGGCGACGATCTCCGCCTCGACGCCGACCCCGGCGAGCAGGGCTGTCAGCGCCGCGAGCGGACCGTTTCCGGTCGCCTTGGCGCTCGTCTCAATGCCGGAGATCGACAGCTCGGCGGTGAACTCGTGCTCGCCCGCGGCTGTCTCGGTGGTCCGCCAGGCGGACAGGGTGACTGGCCCGTCGTGCACGGGCGCCAGGTAGCGGGTCTGGAACATCTCCCACAGTTCCTTGGGCATGAGCTCTCGGCCGTCGCGGTCGGCGGCCTGCTGGGCGACCCGGGCGAAGTCGACCTGCAGGCTTCTGGGGAGTTGCAGGCCATGGTGCAGGTTCAGCAGGTGTGCGATGCCGCCTTTTCCGGACTGACTGTTCACCCGGATCAGAGCCTCGTAGGTACGCCCGACGTCTGCGGGGTCGATCGGCAGGTACGGCACGGCCCATGGAGCCCGGCCCGCCGGCGCCGCGAGTTCGGTGGCGCGGGCCGCGTGATGCGCGAGGCCCTTGCTGATCGCGTCCTGGTGGGTGCCGGAGAAGGCTGTGTACGCCAACTCACCACCGTAGGGGTGCCGCGGATGGACCGGCATCCGGTTGCAGTGCTCGACAGTCTCCCGGATGACGTCGATGTCCGAAAAGTCGATCATCGGATTGACGCCCTGGGAGTAGAGGTTGAGCGCGAGGGTGACCAGGTCGACGTTGCCAGTGCGCTCGCCGTTTCCGAACAGGCAGCCCTCGATCCGCTGCGCGCCGGCGAGCAGTGCCAGCTCAGCGCACGCGACCCCGGTGCCGCGGTCGTTGTGCGGGTGGACGGAGAGGATCACCGAGTCCCGTCGGTCCAGGTTGCGGTGCATGTACTCGATCTGGTCGGCGTAGATGTTCGGTGTGGAGATCTCGACCGTCGCCGGCAGATTGTGGATGACCGGCCGTTGCGGACAGGCGTCCCACAGTTCAGTGAAGGCGTTGCAGATCTCCAGCGCGAAGTCGGGTTCAGTCGCGTTGAAGACCTCGGGGGAGAACTGGAAGCGGACGTCCGGGCAGTGCGGTGCCTCGGCGAGCCGGGCCATGTGCCCGCCGGCGTCGCGGGCCAGCGCCAGCAGGTCCGCGCGGTCGCGGCCGAGGACGACCTGCCGCCAGACCGGGGCCGTGGCGACGTAGAGGTGGACCACGACCCGGGGCATCCCGTCGTTGCTCGGTATCCCGGCAATCGACTCGAAGGTCCGTTCGATGAGGTCGCGCCGTGCCGGCGTGAACACCACCACAGTGACGTCCGGTGGTATGGCGTCGTCCTCGACCAGGTGCCGGACGAAATCGAAGTCGGTCTGGCTGGCCGAGGGGTAGCCGATCTCGATCTCCTTGAAGCCCATGGCGACGAAGAGGTCGAACATCGTTCGCTTGCGTGGCGTGTCCATGGGCTCGCGCAGGGCCTGGTTGCCGTCCCGCAGGTCCACCGGAACCCACAGCGGCGCGGTGTCGACACGGCGCGTGGGCCAACTCCGGGCGGACGGGTCGATGCCGGGCAGGTCCACCCGCTCGTGGATGGGCTCGTACCGCTGGTGGGGCATGGAGCTGGGGCGCTGCGGATTCCAGGCGGGTGCGTGAGTCGGCCTGGTGCCCCGGGGTCGGATCAGCGTGGGAAAGCTGACCGCGGTGGCGAGGGAGGCGGGGGCAGTCCCGGGCACCGTCGCGGCAGGCAGCCTGGAGGAATGAACGGACATGGGAGTGGTCGGCCTTTCGGCTCGGTCGTACTGGTCGACCGGCAGCACGACACTCACCGCGGCGGGGTGCCGGTCGCGTCAGGCCCCGCCGCGGCGGAGAAGAAGCAGCCACACGCCCAGCGTCACGGACGTACCATACTCCAGGTCTCAGCTTCTCTGACAACCTGTGGGGTCCGATGGCTCTCGGTGCACTGCATCCGACGTCTCTGGTCGACCAGGCGACCCAGCGCCTGCGTGAGCAGATCACCGCCGGCGAGTGGCCGGTCGGCACTCGCCTGCCCGGGGAGACCTCGCTCGCGGCGGCGCTCGGAGTGGGGCGATCCACTGTGCGGGAGGCATTACGCGCGCTTGCCGGGGCGGGGCTGGTGCGGTCCCGGCAGGGATCCGGCGTGTTCGTCATCGCCCTGGAACCGGCGCAGGACTGGCGGGAGGTGCTGCGCCGAGCCGCGGTCGCGGACGTCTACGAGGTGCGGATGCTGATGGAAGTGCAGGCGGTGCGGCTTGCCGCGCAGCGCCGCACCGACGTGGAGATGAGTGCTCTGTGGGCAGCCCTCGACCGGAGGCGCGAGGCGGCAGCCGGTGGCGACGACGAGGCCTTCGTCGACGCCGACATCCGCTTGCACGCGGCCGTGGTCGCGGCCGCGCGTAACCCCGTGCTCGACGGGCTGTTCACCGAGTTTCTTCCCGCTCTGCGCCGAGGGCTCGTCGAGGTGGTTGAACTTCTGGATCTTCGCGCCGCCGAGGTCAACCACGGCGACGCCGCGCACGCCGCCCTCGTCGAGGCCGTGGCTGCCAGCGACGGCGAGCGCGCCAGCGAGATCCTGCGAGCCGAGCTGGACCAGACGCTGAACCTGCTCCGAGCGCCGACAGCCTAAGCGGGCAGCCGTGATAGTCACACCAACACTTCTTGCATCCTGCTGAGCGGCCGACGTCTTCGCCGTGGAAGCGGAGGTCGCCGCCCACAGCTTCTCCCGTCTCGAGGAGCAGCACCTGGAGGAGCAAGCGCCGACCAGTTCTTCGGCCGATCAGTTCTTCGGGCACGCCGGGGCGGCGGATCGCCGCCGCCGCGGCGCGGGTTACCGCTGCCCGCGATCGTCCAGATCGTCGCCGGAGTGCCGTACTCGGATCTGCGACGGATTCGTTAGAGTTACGGCGCCCGGTGGATTTCGGGGGCCCTCAGGGCGTCTGCTGGTGCGCGGCTGACGGGGGGTCGCCGGTGACCTGGCTGGATGAGACAAGGGTCGCGGACATGAGCGGCGCCGAGCGCCGGACGGTTCGCGACGCGCTTCTGACCGCGTATCCGACCTGGGGACGGCTCGAGGAACTGCTTGACGGCCTCGACCGGCCGCTGAGCCGATACGCGGCCGAGTCCATGCCCCTGCCCGACGCGGTGTTCAGAGTTGTCGAGGGAGCGAGGGCCGAGGGCTGGCTGCCACGGCTGCTTGCCGACGCCGCCGCGGTCAATCCTGGCAACAACCACTTGGCCGTGGTCGTCCTTCGGTACCGACGCGCCATACCCGGCGACGACGCGCTGGAAGAGTTATCCGAGCCGCCCGTCCGCCGTCCTCCTGCGGACATCAGGCCGCGCGCGCCGCGCCGCCTCGCCACCACCCGCGGACGGCTGGCCACCTCCCTGGCCATCGGCGTGGCCTTAGCCGGTGTGGGTTTAGGGACCGGGCTCGCCATCGACTGGTCGGGCCCACACGGCCACGCGGGAACACCCAGCGTAGGGAGCCACTCCCCGGTCACGAACACGCGTCCCGGGAACGTCGCCCAGCCACGGCCGCTCGGACGGCTCACCGGCCAGGCCGGCGGCATACCGTCGGTGGCGTTCTCGCCGGATGGCCGGACCCTCGCCACCGCGAGTGCCGACAGGACCGTCCGGCTGTGGGACCTTACCCACCCCGCCCAGCCACGGCCGCTCGGACCGCCCCTGACCGGCAACACCGCCGAGGTCTGGTCGGTGGCGTTCTCGCCCGACAGCCGCACCCTCGCGGTCGCCAGCTATGACAGCACCGTCCGCCTGTGGAACCTCACCAGCCGGGAACGGCCCTCGCCGCTGGGCCCACCGCTCACCGGTCCCGCGGGCCCGCTGTACTCCGTCGCGATCTCCCGGGACGGCTGCCTGCTCGCCGCCGCCAGCGACGACCGCGACGTCTGGCTGTGGGACACCACTGACCCGGCGAATCCGACCCGCCTCACTCCACCGCTGACCGGCGCCACCGCCCCGGTCGTCGCCGTGGCGTTCTCGCCGGACGGCCAGACCCTCGCCGCGGCGAGCGACGACCACGCCACCAGACTGTGGAGCCTCGTCGATCCAGCACACCCACGCCCACTGGGCGGACCCCTCACGATCGACACGGGCGCCGTGTTGTCGGTCGCGTTCTCCCCTGACGGCCGCACCCTCGCCGCCGGCGACCACGACCACACCATCCGGCTGTGGAGCCTGGCAGACCCGTCGAACCCGGTACCGATCGGGAAACCGCTGACCGGCCACACCGGCGCAGTGTGGGCCGTCGCCTTCGCCCCCGACGGCCGCACCCTGGCCAGTGGCGGCGGTGACAGCACCGTCCGTTTCTGGGACGTCACGGACCTCGCCCACCCCCACCCCGTCGGCCGCCCGCTGACCGGCCACACGGGCGCGGTGTGGTCCGTCGCGTTCTCCCCCGGCGGTCACGTCCTGGCCACCGCCGGCGCCGACGGCTCCGCACGGCTGTGGCAGTTCCCCTGACGGAGAAGGCGGTGACCATGGTCAGACTGGACGATGCGATGGTGCTCGGCATGAACGGCGCCCAGCGCCGTGCCGTACGAGAGGCGCTCGTCGTCGCGTACCCGAGCCGAGGCCGGCTCGAGGCGCTGCTTGACGGTCTCGATCGGTCCCTGGCCCACTACGCGGCCGACCAACTACCCCTGCCCGACGCGGTGTTCGCGGTAATGGCGGGAGCCAAGGCGGAGGGTTGGCTCCCGCTGCTGTTGGCCGAGGCTGTTGCGGTGACTCCTGACAATCGCCAGCTCGCGGACGTCGTCGGCGACTTTCAGGTCGGCGACTTTCAGGTCGGCGCGGCGACGACCGGCCGCGCGCCCACCACGCCGCCGTCGGACTGGGCCGTGATCGGCGCGCTGGCCGACGAGTTTCCCGATCTTCCGGCCGCGCGTCCACTGATCAGCCAGGCGGGGCTCCCACCTGGGCGCCAACCCGCGTGGAACGTCGCCGACGCCGAGACGTTCTGGTCGGAGGTCCACCGCCTGCTGGTCGACGGGGCTGTCGTGGACGGCTGGCCGAAGGTCCTGCTCGCGGCGCATCGCGCCCGCCCGGCGAACCCGGTACTCGCCGCCGCCGTGTCGGCGGCCGGCGCGACCGGGAATCCGGGGTGGCGCGAGATCAGCGGGAGGCCGTGACCTCGGTCCGGACACCGCCACTCATCGAGGCGGCGCGCTGCGTCGGAAGAGCGGCGACGCCGGCCGGCGTGCTCTGCGCGTGCACCAGGATCGCGTGCAGCTCCTGGCGGACGAACGGCGACAGGGCGGGGTCGAGCAGTACCGCGAGCTCGCGCCGCCGGGCACGCTCCGCACGAAACCCGACGACCTTCAGCCGCAACGAGGAAAAGGATTCACGGACGTACATGGGAACTCCTCCTGTGAGAATTCCAGGGGTAACGGACCACTGCCATCACCCCACACCATTGTGCCCCGGGTGGGAACACATGGACCCCGGATGACGACGTGATCTGTACTGCAGTCGCACATAAACCCGGAAATATGACCTGGGCCACGTAATGGCGCTCACACGAAAGGGGCGAGATACCGAATCAGCGTATCGGCCGTCACATTGTATCGGCGGTCACGTTGTATCGGCCCGCGGGGCGGCGCCGAGCGCCGCCTCAAGGCCGTTGAGGCGGAGCAGCGTGCCGCCACGCAGGTGGGCGACGTCGTCTGCACCGTCGCCGGTCAGGACGAGAAACACGTACTGTTCCGTCCAGCGCAGGTCGGTCCGCGTCGGTACCTCGCGACCACCACCATCGGGCCCGTCCCGTTCGGACTCGGCGGACGCCGCGGTCCGCGGCCTGAGTTCGACCGTCACCAGCGAGATCCACCGTGGGCGATCGTCGACCACGGCCTCGTAGGTGAACACGACGCGCTCGTCGGGCACGATGTCGAGGAAGGACCCGCGGTACTCCAGGCGCTGGGTGAGATCACCGGCCACGAACGTGTTGCCCGCGGACTCCGACCCACCGACACGGAAGTCCAGCTCATGCGTAGCCGTCGCCGTGGGGCCCGGCAGCTTCGCCCACCGCGAGCGCAGCTCGGCCCTGGCGAATCCGGCGAACACCCGAGCCGGGGACGCTGCCAGCGTCCGTTCCAGCGTGAACGAGCCATGCAGCGCCATGGTTCTCCATCTTGCCCTGGCTGTGGCCGCAACCGCCTGACCCGGTTCCGCGGGCCGTTCCGCGGGCGGTTCCGCGGGACCGCGGTTCCTGGTCTCTTCGGTGGTTACCCACGGACGGCGGGGCGCCACGACGCCAAGCCCGACCCGCACGCCAGGGCAGACGCAGCAGGGCGGGAAGCTCAGCGACGCCGGGCAGGTGGTGGGTGTGGCGCGCCTACCGAGGTGACCGACGCCCTGGGCCCCGGTCAGGACGCCGACGACCGCGCCGGCTCCGGCGTTGGTGCCAGCGCAATGCCGGGCCTCGTGGTGGCATCGGCAGTTGCCATCCCCACCGGCACGCCGCGCGCGTCCCCGCCCAGGCACAGCAGGAACGCGCAGCAGAGCAGCGCCCCCAGCACGCCGAGGATCCGCGCCTCCCGCTCGGCCTGCCGCTCCCAGGCCGCCCGCACCGCCTGAGGATCGATCTCCTCCGGACGCTTGCGGCGACTACCCATCCGCACCCGCCGGCCAGCACTCGACTCGTCTGCCGCGGCCCGATCCGCCGCCGTCACCGCCGCGAGGCGCCCTGCCGTCACGCGATCAGTTTACGGCGGACGGTAGGCGCCGCTCGGGTGCCCTCGCCGGGCGTGGGCAGGGCGCGGCCGGCCAGATCAGGCCGGCCCGGAGACTGCCTGCCGGTCGGCGGCGGGGTCGAGGATGAGGGGGAGGTGCTTGAGGCCGGGCTGGTTGCTGGAGTAGCTGCGGACGACGCCCGCGTGGTCCACCTGATAGTCGGGATAGCGGGTGAGCAGCTCCTCGAAGGCCACCCGCGCCTCAAGCCGGGCGAACGCCGCGCCGACGCAGAGGTGGATGCCATAGCCGAAGCCGAGCTGGCGACCGACGACGCGGCGGATGTCAAAGGTCTCCGGATCTCGGTGCGCCCGCTCATCGTGGCAGGCCGAGCCGAGCAGCAGCAGGACCCGACGCTCGGCCGGGACAACCGTGCCGTGGATCTCGACGTCGCGGCTGGTCCACCGGCCGGTGTACTGGGCGGGTGGGTCGATGCGCAGCATCTCCTCGACCGCGCCCGGGATCAGACTCGGGTCGTCGACGAGCTCGCGGCGGGCGTCCGGGGAGGCGGCGAGGCGCACCGCGCCGGTCGAGACGAGTTTCTTGACCGTCTCGTGGCCGGCGAAGGTCAGCTCGATCAGCCGGCCGAGGAGCTGGGTGTCGGTGAGGAACCGCTCGGTCCCCGCGTCGTCGACGACCGGTGTGTGCACAAGCAGGCTGATGAGATCGTCGCCTGGTTCGGCACGCCGCTGCGCGACCAGGGTGAGGAACAGTCGGGCCAGCTCCTCACCGGCCGCGACGGAGGCGGGCGGGCGCACACCGGGCGGATCGGTGGGTGCGCGGTCGAGCAGGCGGAAGCACAGGTCACGCACGCGCAGGCGCTGATCGACGGGCAGTGCGAGCAGCTCGGCGATGATGGTCAGGGGCAGCTCGGCCGCGAAGCCGTCGACCAGGTCGATGCGGCCGGTCTCGGCCGCCGTGTCGAGCAGCCCGGCGGCGACCTCCCGAATGCGGGGTTCGAGTTCCTGCACCCGCACGGCGCTGAACCGCCGCGCGAGGATGCGACGGTTCCACTCGTGCTCGGGCGGATCCCGGGTGAGCAGCGTGTCGAAGCCCTTCTCCACGCCTTCCAGCGTCGTGCCGTGCGCGTTGCGGAACGTGGCGTGGTCGAGCAGGCCGTCCACCACGTCCTCGTGTCGGGAGAGGGCGTAGAAGCCGTGCTCCGCGTTGTGGTAGACGGGCGCGTTGTCCCGCATCCAGCGATAGGTCGGGTACGGGTTCTCCGCGATGGCCGGAGAGAAGGGGTCGTAGTCCACGTTTCGCTCCGAGGCAGGATGAACGACGGTCAGTGCGCGCCGGCGTCGGCCGGCAGGAGACGTTCCGCGGGAGGCGTGCCGACCTCGTCGTAGAGCGCCGCGAGGCTGTCCGGGGCGAAGAACTCGTCGCTGGAGAGGCCGCCGCCGACCATTGTGAAGAACTTTCGCTGGTAGCTCGGGCTCCTGCTGACGGCGCCCAGCACCGAGGCGAGGAACGGCGACAGTGTGAGTTCCGACATCGCGACGGTCAGCCCGAACACGCCGGCGCTGTCGCGGTCGCGGCGCCGGGCGTACTCGGCGACGGCGTCGTCGATCGGGACGTCGCCGGACAGGCCGAGGTGCAGCTGCTCCGCCAGCAGTTCGCCGTACACGAAGGCGTCGGTGATGCCCCAGCCGGTCAGCGGATCCTTGTGGTAGCCGGCGTCGCCGACGAGGGCCCAGCCAGGGCCGTGGGACCGGCGGTAGAAGTTGTCCGCGTAATGGATCGCCCGGAACGGCTCCTCCTGCCGGCCGTTCGCCCGCAGGTCCGCGCCGAACTCGGGCGCCACATGGTCGAACACGGCCTGGAACTCGGCCTCGGGGTCGGCGCGGAACGTGCGGTAGGCGTCCCGCTTGCGCATGACGACCAGCATCATCAGGTCGTCGTGGGTGCGGCAGGCCGCGAACTGCCGCTCGTCGCGAATGAGGTTCTGGTGCGACCAGTCGATGCCGGAGAAATAGGAATAGTAGACGAATCCGGTCGCTGGAACGGCACGGTAGACATCCGCGCCTACCCGGGCGGCCACCGTGGAGTTCACCCCGTCGGCGCCCACCACGAACCGCGCGTGGAACTCCCGCTCCCCGCCATCGGCCATGCTCGCGCGAACACCGGTCACCCGGCCGTCGGCGGCGAACAGCAGGCCGACGACGCCGCACCGTTCGAGAACCTCCGCGCCGGCCTCGCGAGCGGCGTCGACGAGGAGCGCGTCGAGAACAGTGCGCCGCGGGCAGCAGACCTCGGTGATGCCCTCGATCGGATCGGCGAATCCCTCGACCACGAGGTCACCGCTGGCGAACCGCATCCGCCGCAGCGCCGGCATCCCGGTCGCGCGCAGCCGCTCGAGCAGCCCCCACGCGTTCAGCCGGGCCAGCCCCGCCTGGTGGATGAAATGCGTCGACACGGTGTCGCTCGGAAAGGCCGCCCGATCGACGACGAGGACCCGGTACCCGCGGCGCGCGAGCAGCATCGCCACCGGCGACCCCGCGCACCGCGCCCCCACCACGATGACGTCATACATCAGGAGTACCTCTCCAGCACGGCACCGACCACGCCTCGCACGTCCGACGACAGACCCCGCCAGCCCGAACCGATGTCGTCCGCATACGGACGCCGATAGTCCGTGTGCTGGGCGCCGGCTCCCAGAAGTCGTGGCATGTACAAGGAGTGGAACTGGATGGAAAGTTTGAGCCCGGGCACGGTCGCGACGGCGACCGGGCCCTTCCCCAGCGACAGGGCGTCAAAGATCTGCAGTTCCGTGCGATCGGTGTGATGCACGACGATCGCGACCCAGCCAGTGCCTCCGTCTGGGTCCGGCACAAACACCGGAGACTCCCCCGCCGTACCTGACGGAAACGACCACGCCGACTGTTCGGTCATGGTGTCCAGATCGAGGCAGACCAGCGAGGACGGTATTTCCATGGTGGGCAGCGCGTCGATCGGCACAGCCCGGTATGGATGATCCCGATAAAGGTCCACGACCCGGGTGACCAGCATTCCCGGGTCGCATCCCCAGTAGGCCTGCCACAGGTGGCGGCCCTTCTCCAGCGCCGGCGCCCGCATGTCCCGGCTGTAGAGCAGCGTTGCCCAGTGCCGGTCGACGTCGAGGAACGTGCGGCTGTCGCGGACCTCGCCGGTCCGGCCGTCGATGACGTACCGCCCCACGGGTGACGCGTCGACGGGCGCGGACACGAATCCGCGCAGCCCCTTCGCGACGGGCTCGCCGCTACCCCAGACCCGGTCGCTGTCGCGCAGCGAGTAGTTCAGGTCCCAGCCGTTGGAATGCGCCAGGTACAGCGTGACGTCGTCGCCGTCCTGCCGGTAGTCGGCGAAGTGGTGGAACGACTCGCGCGGCACCCGTGCGTGCACCACCGGTACGGCGCGCCCGCGCCGCTCGCGGGTCAGATCACGCTTGGCGACCAGGTACACGTCGGTGAACGGCAGGTGCGGCCGGGTCCGGTCACGGCCCGCCACGCTTCCCGGCTCCGGCTGGAAGCCGATCTCGGTGAGGATGACGTAGTCCTGCGTGACCGTCACCTCGTGCACGCCCTGGACCAGGTGCGCGCCGGGCACGTACCAGGTGTCGATGTCGCCCTGGCCATCCCAGCGCACCACCCACAGCGGACCCTCGACCTCGGTGCGGGAACTGCCCCGTGGCCTCAGGTTGGTGTTGCACCACCACATGCAGCCCTCGTCGAGGTCCTCGACCGGATGGGCGGCCGTGCGCACCCCGGGCCACAGCGGATGCTCGACGACCTCCGGATACTCCCCGACGCCGCCGAGGTAGGAGGTGAACTCCCAGCTCACCGGGTCGATCTCGACCGGGCGCTGGGCCAGCCCGGTCAGCAGGAGCCGGTCACCGAAGGTGTGCGGTGCCACGTTGGTCATGGCCGGCCGCGACGTCGCCAGCAGCGCGGCGAGCTCCTGCGGCGGCAGGGCCGCGGACAGGCCCGCCAGCATCGCGAGGTCCGGGGTGACCACCCGGGCCGTACGCCAGTGCCGCCTCGCGAGGTCGACATGGGTGAGCAGGCCAGGCCCGGCGAACATGAAATCGACGGCGGTCGGCTGGGCCGGTCCGATGAGCAGGGCATGCCCGGACATTCCCGCCGGCCACTCCCCCGAGGTGACCGTCAGGTCGACGTCGTATTCCACGCTTGGTTCGAGAAGATGGTGCAACGCGTGGTCCATATGGACTTCCTCGTCGGAGAAGGAAAACGCGGACCGGAGCAGTCGGTCAAAAGCAACCTAGCCCGGCGTCCACGCACCGACATGACACCATCGAAAAGCGGGATCGTTCCATAGGGAGGCACCCGAACACGCCGCGGCCGGGTAGCGAATCCGATAGAAAGTGGTCCACTACTGCCGGGTCGCACCGCGTTCCGGCCCCCGGCCAGGGAGAAGAGACACTCCGTTGCTCGACACGACGCTCGAGGCCAGCCTCACCATTCCCCGCCCGCCAGCGGACGTCCACGCCTTCATGACCACCCCCGACAACTGGGCCGCCGCCTCCCCACTGACCGAGTCGATTCGCGGTGAGAACACCGACCGCCCGGCGACGCTGGGCACGACGTTCGTGGACGTGCTGCGGCTCGGTGAGGCCGCCATGACCGTCGAGGTCGAATGGACCGTCACCCGCGACGAGCCGGGGATCACCTGGCAGATCGCCACCGATCCCCCGGCCAGCTCCGACCCCGCTGACGGCCGGGTGCACGTCACCCTGACCTACGCCTACGCCGACAGCCCCCTCGGCACCGGCAGTACGCTGCTGACCCGGGTGGTACGCGCCACCTACCCCGGTTCCGCGCCTCTCCCGCTGGCCTACCGCGACACGTTCACCAACCAGGCCGCCGCGAACCACTTCCTTGCCGCGATGCGGGACACCATGCTGGCTCGCCCTCGCGGGATGTCCACCGCCATACCACGACAAGGCTGACTCGCCCCACCTCCTGGGGCCTGCTACGGTTCCGTCCGGCGTCGTCGCAGGTCAGAGGGGTTGTCCCGACGACACCGACCACGGCGGGTCCCGGTCCGGTCCCGCCGCCGCGGACGGGGGTTGGACATGGGACATCGATGGCGCGCGCTCGTCGCCGCAGCGGCACTCGGCTGGACGGCAGCCACGCTGGCGGCCTGCGGCACCTCCCCGTCCACCGCCGACGTGGCCGGCTCGCGGAGATGCGCCGCCACCGCCAGCGTCACCGACACCGCGATCAACCTGGGGCTGCTGTACTCGGGTAGCGGCGTCGGTGCCGATCCCAGCATCCAGTTCCGCGCCGGCGTGGACGCGCGCCTCGACGAGCAGAACGCCCAGGGCGGCATCAACGGCCGCCATGTCGCCTACGACCTGCAGAACGACGAGAGCCGTCCTGAGATGAACCTCGTCGTCGGCCGGCGGCTCGCCGAGGAGAAGCAGGTCCTGTCGATCCTGCAGTTCAGCGTGGCCCCGACGGGCGCCGCGGACCTGCTCGACAAGGCCGGCATCGCCACCGTCGAGGGCGTCGTCCCCAATCCGGTCAACCACAGCAATGTCTTCAGCTATTCGCGGCCGCTGTCCCAGCAGCCGCCGTCGAGCAACTGGGGCGAGTTCATCGCCCAGCACGGAGGCCGGCGCGCCCTCACCGTCTCGGTGGAGTTCTCCGAGGCGACGCAGGCCCTCGCCGGTTTCGCGGCCCAGAGCCTGCGCGCGGCCGGCATCAACGTCGTCGGGACGCTGCAGGCACCAGGCAGCGGTTTCGACACCGCCGCGTTCGGCGCACGGATCAGGGCGACGGGCGCGGACAGCATCATCGCCTTTGTCCCTGCCTCGATCTTTTACCAGATGGTGGCCGGCGCCCGGGCCGCCGGAGTGAACCTCACCGTCGCGCTTGGCAACATCGCCACCTACGACCCGACCGCGCTGGCCGGAGTCGGCGCCGCGGCGGCCGGCGCGTACTCGTTTCTCGACTACGCGCCGTTCGAGATCGACAGCCCGGCGCACCGCCGCTTCCAGACGGCGATGAACCTCTACTCGCCGCAGGCCGCCGGGCACCCCCAGGGCGTCTCGCTGATCGGCTGGATCTCCGCCGACCTGCTGCTGCGCGGCCTCGAGGCGGCCGGCCCCTGCCCAACCAGACAGACGGTGCTCGACGGCCTTCGCTCGGTGCAGAACTACAACGCCGACGGCCTGCTCCCCGCGCCGATCAGCCTGCGCAGCGGCATCGGCGCCATCGCGCCGTGCTACGACTACGTGCAGGTGAACCAGGCCGGCACCGGTTTCGACGTGGTCCGCCCCGCCCCCCAGTGCGGCCGAATCCTCTCCTGACTCCACCCACCCGGCTACCAACTGATCGCGCTGACGACTCGCGTCGCCCCGGCTCACGCGTCCGCTCACCCGATCGCCGTCCGGCCCGGCCGTACCAGCGGCCGGGCCGGGCCCGTGTGTTCCCGCGGTAACACGGTTTTTCGCCCTTCTGGTGATCGTCCCGACCGGGCTGGAACTTTTGCGTCAAGGGCAATCTTTTGAGTGTGGCTGAGCTGCCCGCCGGGTGAGGGGTGCCAGTCAGTCGCAGGTGGCCGCGGGGCCGGGGCCGAGGTCCTGGGCGACCCAGCCGCTGCCGCGCGGCACCAACGTCACCGTCTGCGCGCTGCGGGTGCCGGTCTCGCCGGTTGGCGTGCCGCGTCGCTGGAACTGCTGGCGGGAGCCGCCGAAGCAGTCGTCGATGACCACGTTCTGCGGGGGTGGATACTGTTGCCGGTTGAGTGCTAGATAGCGCTGATTGGTGCCATATGATGGTGGCTGTGAATCTCAAGGAGTGGGCTGCGGTGAACGGGGTCGGGTACTCGACCGCCCGGCAGTGGTTCCTTGACGGCAAACTGCCGGTGCCCGCCCGTCGGGTCGGGGGGCTGATCCTCGTCGACGAACCCGTGCCAGCGGCTACCAGCCTGACGGCGGTGTATGCCCGGGTGTCGTCCGCAGATCAGAAGCCGGACCTGGACCGGCAGGTCGCGCGGGTCGTCACCTGGGCGGCCGGGCAGGGCCTACCCGTTGGCCGGGTCGTCACCGAGGTCGACGACGACCTGGTCCGCGACATCACCGAGATCCTCACGTCGATGTGCGCCCGGCTGTACGGCCGCCGCGCGGCGGTGAACCGGGCCGCCCGCGCGGTCGCCGAGGCCACGAAAGACGGTCCGGCGTGAAGACGATGCAGGCGTATCGGTTCGCGTTGGACCCGAACGACGTCCACCTTGCCGGCCTGCGGCGTCACGTGGGCGCTTCGCGGTTCGCCTACAACTGGGGCCTGGCGCTGGTGAAGGCGGCGCTGGCGCAGCGCGACGCGGAGAAGTCCTACGGGTTCGACGGTGACGCGCTGACCCCGGTGCCGTGGACGCTGCCCGCGCTGCGGCTGCGGTGGAACCAGGTCAAGAACGACGTCGCGCCCTGGTGGACGGAGTGCTCCAAGGAGGCGTTCTCCGCCGGGCTGGACCAGCTGGCGCGGGCGTTGACGAACTTCTCCGACTCGAAGAAGGGCGTCCGGAAAGGTCGGCGGGTCGGCTTCCCGAGGTTCAAGAAGCGCGGGAAGGCCCGGGAGTCGTTCCGGTACACCACCGGTGCCTACGGTCCGGCCGGCGAAACGCGGGTGAAGCTGCCCCGGATCGGCCGGGTGAAGGTCCACGAACCGATGGGCGCTCTCACCGGCCGGCTCGCCGATGGCCGGGCCCGGATGCTCGGCGCAACCGTGTCGAGGACCGCCGGACGCTGGTACGTGTCGTTCACCGTCGAGGCCGACCGGGACGTTTCCGAAGCCCCGTCGGCCCGGCAGCGGGCCGCCGGGCCGGTCGGGGTCGACGCCGGGGTGAAGCACCTCGTCGTCCTGTCCACCGGCGAGCAGGTCGACAATCCGAAACCGCTCGCCCGCTGCCTGCGTAAGCTGCGCAGGGCGTCGCGGGCCTACGCCCGGTCCAAGCCCGGCAGCG
>NZ_JCBATA010000082.1:0-35811 GCF_059816245.1 Frankia sp. RB5 | reverse complement strand
AGCCGGCCCGCGAGCCCCTCGAATGCTTCAAGCCACCCGTCGGGGTCTACGCTGGGGCACACGGCCACCGGCTGATCTTCACGTGTCGTCACAAACCGCGAGGATCTCCGGTGGTCCTTTTCGTTCCCGGGCCAGGGTCCCTGCTCAGCCCCGCCGCCCAACCATGACGCACCAGACCTAAACGATCACAAAAGTCGGGCTGGAGTACTAGGAGAGTTTGACGATCTCGGCGCTGACCCCTGTCAGCTGGTCGAAACCGGCGCTGGCGTCCGTGGTGATCAGGACGCGGCTGGTCGCGGCCGCGGTGGCCGCGATCATCATGTCGTTGGCTGACCGCGGCCGTCCCCCCGCCATTGCGGCGACCGCCAGGCGTGCGTGCACCCGTGCCACGCCGATGGTGTAGGGCTCGACGGGAAGGCTTGCCAGAATTGCCTCGACGTGAACGGCGCGGGCTTGACGACGTGCCTCGTCCGCGCGTTCGACGCCGACCAGAAGCTCCATCGCGGTGATCGCGGCGATGGCGGCATCGTCGAGGCCGAGGACCGCGTCCACGTCGAGCCTGCCACGCTCGATCGCGATGAGAACACCCGTATCGACGATCACTCGCCGGGCCATGTGCGCACCTCATCGGTGAAGGCTGAACGCAGTTCGTCGTGCACGCGCTCGAGGTCGTCGGCGAACCCGGCATCCGTCGGATTGTCGCGCAGCGCGGCCTTGAGCCGGTCGGCGGACGTGCGCCGTTCGGGGATGAGTCGGCCGACCGGGAGCCCGTCGCGGGTGATGACGACGGTCTCGCCGTGCTCGACGGCGTCGAGGATGGCGGCGAAGCTTCTCGCCGCGTGAGTGGCAGTCACCGCGATCATGATTACATACTATCTGATTTGATCTAGGTGTCGCAGGTGTCACGGCTGTGTGGAGAGTCAGCCGGGCGTGGATCTCGGCGGTCCGGCGCCGGTGGCGCGGGCATGGAGAGGTGCCGTTCGAGTACCGCCTCCTGCGCGAGGCCGGCCTGACATCCACCACGGTCGAGGGCCGCCGCCGCATTGTCACCATCCGTCACGATGACCTGGAGGCCCGCTTCCCCGGCCTGCTCGCCGCCGTCCTCTCGCCGGTGGATCGGGACGAGCGGGCCGACGCTCCTGATCTCGACACCGTCAGGCGGCCCGGTGCTGGTGGTGGTCGGCGTGAATGCCGCGCAGGCCCAGCAGGGTGGTGAGGAGGCGTTCGCGAAGTCCGGCGGGAAGACGGACGAGGACGCTGACCGCGCGGGCATCGCCGACGACGTAACGGCGGCGCGGGGCGCGCGCGGTCACGGCCGTCGCGATGGCCCGGGCGACGGGGTCGACCGGGCCGCGCTTCAGCCGGGCGCTGGCCTGCGTCAGTGCAGCGAGCTGCGGCTGGTAGAGAGCGAGCCGGTCGGGCGCCGCGGCGCTCAGTGCCACCTTGGCCGCGGCGTCGGACCGGTCGAAGATGGCGGTCTGGGTGGTGCCGGGTTCGACGAGCACCACCGGCAGCTTCCAGGCCGCGAGCTCCACCCGCAGCGCGGCCGTCAGCGCGTCGAGGGCGGCCTTGCTCGCGGAGATCGGCCCCATGAACGGGACCGGGACGCGGGCGGACGGCGCGGTGACGTTGATGATCCGGCCGTGGCCGGCACGCAGTAGCGGCAGGAACGCCCTGGTGACGTGGGCTGGGCCGTACGTGTTCACCTCGAACTGTCGGCGCAGCTCCGCGGGCGGCACCAGCTCCAGCGGCCCCTGGACGATGATTCCGGCGTTGTTGACGACCGCCCGCAGACCGTCGCCGCCGACGGCACGGCCGACCCGCGCGGCGGCGGCCTCGACGCCCTCCGGATCGGTGACGTCCATCGTGATCACCTGTACTCCGGGCAGGTCGGCGAGTGCGCGGCTGACCTCGCTTTCGGTGCGCACCGCCGCGAACACCGGATGCCCCCGCTCGGCGAGGGCGCGTACGGCGGCCGCGCCGATCCCGCCGGCCGCGCCCGTCACCAGGACGCCGCGCCCCGCCTCACTGTCGCTCACGAGGATCTCCCCACGTCGTTTCCCTTAGGACATGTCCTTATGGACATGTCGCGGTGGCGTGCAGCATCGCACATGTCCGAGGGGACATGTCAAGATGGTTCGGTTGGAGCGATGCGCCGGGAGGTCGTGATGTCACTGCGCCACGGCCTGCTCGGGCTGCTCGCCGAAGGGCCGGCCAGCGGCTATGACCTGGCCCGACGTTTCCAGGAGGTGCTGGGGCAGGTCTGGCCGGCCCAGCATCCGAAGATCTACGCGGAACTTCGCCGGCTGGCCGACGAAGAACTCATCGAGGTCGACGCTGAGGGCCCGCGCCGCCGTAAGGCCTACCGCATCACCGATGCCGGCCTCGCCGAGATCCGCCGCTGGCTGACCACCGCCGATGTCGACCACACCATCCGGGTGCAGCCGTTGCTGCGCTCCCTGTTCTTCTGGCTCATGGATCCCGACGATCTGCGGGCCCATCTCGACGCGGAGGCGCGGTTCTTCGCCGAATCAGCGGCCCGTTACCGGATCTACGCGAAGGCCAAGGATCGCGGCGAGTTCGGCGACAGCCCGCAGTCCCGCTCCATGCGCGTGACGATCGAAGCCGGCATCCGCCTCTACGAGGCTCTCGCCTCCTGGGCCGAATGGGCAAAAACCGTCCCCCCCGCAGCCGACACGCCTACCGCTGCCGACACACCTACCGCCGTCGCCGGGCCCGACCTCGACGCCGGACCCGCGGGCACGTAGCCGCCTCCCGGGCGGGGCGAGGCCATGGTCGGCAGAGGTGGCTACTGAAGCTCGAAGCCTGGACCGATCAGCTCAGGACGACTCGCCGGTCGCCGAAGTCAGCGACGACTTCGATTCTTCCGCCGAGGGCCTCGTCGATGCGGGCGCGGTGCTCAGCGACCCTGTCCTCCCGAAGGTGGCCGCCGGATTAGCATATCGAGGGCATTGGCCAGCAGCCGCCGCGGGTCACATCCTGCCAGTCGACACGATCAAAGGTCAGGCGCCGCCGGGCAGGATATCTCGCCGAGGGCTGGGTCTCGTGGGCCGTGCGCACGGAGGATCGGGGTCAGGCGCCGGCGAGGAGGTCGAGGCGGCCGAGGAGGTGGGGGGCGTTGGTGGCGCGGGCATGGTCGCGCAGGTCGGCGAGGGCGGGGGAGGGGACCTCCAGGGCGCGGGCGGTGGGTTCGACGGCGTGGAGCAGGTCGGTGATGGTGGTGAGGTCGCGGCGGCTGGTCATCGCGAGGGCGCGGTCGCGCAGGGCGGTGCGGCGCAGGTTCTCGTCCTCGCACCAGAGCTGGGCGATGTGGTTCTTCGACAGTTCGAACGAGCCGAGGCGGTACAGCGCGAGCTTTCCGTCGCCGAAGCTGGTCCGGGGAAGGATGATGCGCCACAGGCCGGGGGGTGTCTGACGGGCGGTTCCCGTGCCGTGGGCGAACCGGGCGAGCCAGGCCGTCCAGATCTCCTGCGGGTCGCCCGCGCTTTCCGCCTCGATGAGCAAGCGGGCCGAGTCGATCTGTCGGCATACCCCGGTGAGGAACTCGTCCCGCTCGTCGGAGACGGCGCAGTAGGCGAGCAGTCCGTGCCCGGCGGTCTCGATGAGATAGCACGGCAGGTAGCCCTCGCGGGTGCCCAGTTCCTGGATCGGGCCGAGGGCTGCGGGCACGTTGTAGTCGGCGCGGTCGGGGCGGGCGGCGAGGGTCGCCACCGCGCCGGGAAGCAGCGGCGTGGGGGCGAACAGCGCACGGAAACGGGTGTAGCCGGGGGCGCGGTCCTCGGGGATCGACGGCGTCGGCAGAACGTCGATCTTGCCGTCGTAGTAGGCCCGGGGAAACGGCCAGCCGGTGAACCGCTCGAACATCAGGTGCTGGCGGCTCTCCCTGGCGACATACCGCACGCCGGCCCGCCACGAATCCGTTCCGAGTGGGGTCAGCGTCACCCGCCCGCCATCGGCGCGAAGAGCGCCGTCGAGGGTGAGGTGGCCGATCGCGGCGAGGAAGTCCAGGCAGCGGCGGACGAGGGCGGCGGGCAGGGAGAAGAAGGCGGCGAGTTCGTCCACGGTTTCCAGCCGGCCCTCGGCGACGGCGCGGACCAGAAAATGGTCGAGCACCTCGTACGCCTGCGGATCGTGCACGGACGCGCTGATCTCCACCTGCCACAGCGGCCACAGCACCGGAAACAGCCGCAGCGGGCGGACACCGGGGATCGTCGCGGCGTTCTCCAGCGCCCGCCGGGCCGGGTAGAGGACCGCCTTCACCGGCTGCTCACGGCCTGTCCCGAAGGAGTCGTCCGACCTCAGTGGAGCCGCGCAGGTCACCATTCGTCCGCAGGTAGCCGACCAGCTGACGGGCCAGCGCCGCGAAGGGCTGGTCGCCGGCGGAGCACAGCGTCTCGGTGTCGCCGACGAGAACCAGCTGCTGCTTGGCACGGGTGATGGCGACGTTGAGCCGGCGCAGCTCGGACAGGAAGCCGACGGAGCCGGTCGGATTGCTCCGGGTGAAACCGTAGACGATCAGGTCTCGTTCACCGCCCTGGAACGAGTCGACGGTACCGATGTTCTCGGTGACGCGGCCCGGGTCGCCGAGTTCGCGGGTCAGCGCCGCCTCGATCCGCGCCGCCTGCGCCTTGTACGGGACGATCACCGCCCAGTCCCCGTAGTAGCCGGCCGCGCGGGTGACGAACCCGGCGATCAGCTCGGCCTCCAGCTCGTCGACGTAGCCGCGCTGCTGCCACGGCTCGGTGGCGCGCAGCGCGCGTTCGGCCCGCTCGGAGGCGTGGCGGTCGGAGGTGTCGATCATCCCGAAGGGGCTTCGGAAGATCGGGTCGCCGCCGCCGCCGTCGTGCCGCGTCTGCAGCCGGCCCTGGTAGAAGGCGTCCGAGACGAAGCGGGCGAGCTCGACGGGCATCCGGCGCTGCAGGGTGAGCTCGACCCGCTGCGCCTGCCCGACGCGGGGAAACAGCCGCTCGAAGCCGCTCGCCGCGAGCAGCTCACCGATCTCTCGGGCGTCGTCCGGCGTCAGACCGTCGCCGCCGCTCGCGAGCTGCTGCCCCCAGCGCCGCACGTCCTCGTCGAGGAACGGCGGCAGCTGGAAGTGGTCGCCGACGAGGACCGAGCGGCGGGCCCGCACCATCGGCACCAGCATGTTCGGCGTCGAGATCTGCCCGGCCTCATCGATGATCGCCACGTCGAACACGATGTCGGTGAGCAACGGACTGCTGGCCGTCCCGACACAGGTGGTCGCCACGACCTGCGCGTAGCGGACGAGCTCGTGGCGCAGCTCGGTCTCCGCGTCGCCGATCCGGGACCGCCACTCGGCCAGCAGCACACCGCGGGCACGCACCGTCTCGACCGCACCCCTGGCCCAGGCGAGAAACCCCTCCCACCCGGCGGAGTCCGCCGCGGACCGGGCACCATCCGACGTCGCGCCGCGCCCCTCCGCGACGCTGCCGCCCTCCGCAGGGCCGCGGCCGGGCAGGGGGAGGTTGTCGGGTACCGGCAGCAGGGGCCGCAGTGCGCTGACGATGACCGTCACCGCGTGGTCCAGGTCCTGGTGGCACTCGGTGAGGGAGGCGGCCAGGTCGTCCCGTTCGGTGGTGAGCGGGGCGCAGCGCGGATCGTTCGCGGCCAGGGCGGCGGCCTGGGCGCGCAGGGACTCACGGGTGGCGACCGCGCCGGTCAGCTCCGTCTCGGCGGCGGCCCGACCAGCGCCGGCGCGGATCAGCCGGGCATGCAGCCGGCCCAGCCGCCACCGGTGCCACCAGCCCAGCGGCCCACCGGCGTCCGCGGCGGCCTGACGGACCGGGACGGCGCTACGCAGCGAGGCGAGCAGCTGGTCCAGGTGGGCGACCCGGACGCGGGCCCGGTCGTGGTCGGCGTCCGCCCGGCGGCGGGCGGAGGCGAGATCGGGGGAGAGCGCGTCCACCGCGTCGTCGAGCGCCCGCTCGGCCGCGTCCAGCGCGGTCCGCGTGTCCTCGGCGGCGGCGCGGCGGTCGACGAGATGGTCGAGCCACTGGTGCAGCACCGGCTCGTTGCGCTCGAAGGAGGCCAGCCGGTCGAGCAGGGCGGTGTCGGCGAGGATGTCCCGGCGGACGACCTCCATCAGGCTGTCGACGGTGCGGGCCCGGGCGCCGGTGGTCATCGAGCCTTCGTTGCCGACCCGCACGGCGTGGACGTCGTCCGGCAGACCGGCCAGGACGTTGTCCACCGCCCGGTTCGTGTGCGAGGTGACGAGGACCGTCTGGCCACGGGCGACGCAGGCCAGCACCATTTGGGTGATCGTCCGCGTCTTCCCGGTGCCGGGTGGGCCGAGGACCAGCAGCAGGTCGGGGACGGTCAGCGCGCGGCGGAACGCGTCGAGCTGGTTGTCGTCGAGGGCGCTGCGCGGATGGGCCGAGGCCTCCGGCTGGTAGGGCTGGAAGGCGCCGTCGACCAGGTTGTGCAGGAGGGCCGGGTTCGCGGACTCACCGTTCGCCAGGGTCTCCACCGCGGCCCGCTGCTTTCGGTAGACCAGGTCGCTGGGCAGCACCCGCAGCTCACCCTGCGGGGGAAGGGCGCGGAAGTCCACCGTCTGGTCGAAGCGGACGACGACCTCCCGGCCGTCCACCCGGACGACCCGGCCGCGCAGTTCGGGCTTGTCGGCGATCTGCACCAGCTCGTTGGCCGCGACGCCTCCCGGCCGGGCCAGATGGAACGCGTACACGCCCCGGCCGGAGAAGCGCTGCTCCCGGGTCGCCTCGCGGCGCGCGTACGGCAGCGGCGGCGCCAGTTCCTGACGAGCGACCTCGATGTCCCGGCTAGCCTCGATGACCCGTTCGACGAGGTCGAGATACCGCCGATGGTGCGGTGGGAGGCCCTGCCCCGGCACGGGTGTACCGCCGGACGCGGGGGACCCGTCCGGCGCGCTGGTGGTCAGCGCGTCCCAGGCCTGGCTGAGCTCGGCGAACTGCGACGACCAGGGCTGGTCGAAAGCGCCCCGACCGCGCGGCAGGTCGCGGACGTGCCCGAAGGCGCGCCAGCCGGACGGGCAGTGCAGCAGCAGCGCGGCGGTCGTCAGCCGGTCCTCGTCGCGGAAGGTGCGCCGGCCGACATGACCCAGCCGATACCCGTCGCCCTGCTGGGTCAGGTACAGCGAGGCGACGTGACGGCTGGTGTAGACGACGAGTCTGCGCCGGCTCGGATCGTTGCGTTCGGCCTCGAGCCGGGCGGGCAGCGCTCCGCGGGCCGACAGCTCGGTGAGCTCGTCGACGAGCCGGCCCGGCTGGCCGTCGAGCTGCTCGATCGCCCGCTGCGCGGGGATGACGGCCAGCGGCCACCGCAGCGTGACCGCACGCGTGGTCACGGCGACCGCTCCCCGGGCTCGGACTCGGGCCTGCGTCGGGGCCCGTCGACGGACAGCCGGCGCCGGCCGGCCCGCAGCCCGTCCGCCAGTTCATCGATGGTTGGCCGCTCGCCCGGGCCGACGGCGACTGCCCGGGCGAGCAGGGCGTCCACATCCTCGGGAAGCACGGCACCCACCGCGGCGCCCGCGCTGCCCGGGAGGCCGGCGCCCCAGGGAGATCGGGGTGGCGCGGGCAGCGGCGAGAGCGACGGCGGGGAGGCGGCGGGCAGACGTCCGCCGATCGCGGTGAGCACGAGCACGGCCACCTGGTACACGTCCGTCGCAGGGCCAGGAGTCCGACGCGGCACCGGCGACGGTCCACCGGCGCTACTCGCGCCACCGGCGCTATCGGCGTTGGGGTGGCGCTGCTCGGGCGCCAGGTGCGGGCCGCCCGCGCCGGGGATCTCGCGCATCCCCGCCAGACCCAGATCGCGCAGGGCCACCACCTCCCGGGCCCGGCCCGCGCGGGGAATCAGGACGTCGTCCGGTGTCAGCCAGCGGTGGGACAGGCCGCGGCGGTGCAGGTGCGCCACCGTGCGGCACAGCTGTGCGGCGTCGGCCAGCACGGTCGCCGCCGCGATCCGGTCCACCTCGCCGTGCGTCGTCCCGCCGTGCGTCGTCCCGGGGGCGAGGCGCCCGTGGACCTCCCGCCACGGCCGCCCTTCGGGCGCGGACAGGACGAGCGTCGCGTGCTCGGTGCCGCCGTCCTGGGCCAGCAGCGCGGGCAGCCCCGGGGTCGCGCCCAGCCGGCCCAGCAGCTCGGCCTGCGTCCGCAGATCGGCGAGGCGCTGGGACGCGTCGACCGTCGGGCGGCGGACACGGAGGTGACGGACGCGCGCCATCCGCGAGCCCGGCTCCAGCTCCCGGGCGGCACACGCGCGCAGCACCCAGGACCGCTGCGGGTCGGTCCACTCGGTGACCGGGTCGTGCAGCAGGTAGCTGCCCGCGGTGATCCGCAGCTCGGCGCCACCGTGCCAGCGGCCGGCAGCCGGCTCGCCGGCGTCGATCACATCCTCGTCGGGACGGACCCGCAGCCGCGTCGTGACGGCCGGGGCCGGATCCTCCTCGGAACGTCCGTAATAGACGCGTCGAATGCCGGCGCAGTCCGCCCGCATCAGCAGCGTGCGCAGCCGGGTCTCGTCCCACAGGTCGATGGGAATGCCGGTCGCCCGGGTCCGTTCCTCCCGCCAGCGGTCGAAACGCTGGGTCGTCGGGCCGTCGAGGCTGACGGGAACGCACAGCGCCCAGCCGTCGATATCGAATCCCTGGGTCGCCGCTTCCTGGCAGGCGCGTCGGAACGAGCCCCGGGCGGCGTCGAGCTGGTGCTTCCCGACGCCGTCGATGAAGTACTTGACCTGCCAGATCCGTACCCGGCCCGACAGGTCGCCGGTGAAGACGTCGATACCCCAGTCCCCGGGATTCGGCCTGACCCCGTGGGCCGGCCCGCACAGCTGGTCGACCAGGGACGTGACCATCTGCTCGAACTCGTGCCGCCCACCCGCCTCGTTGGCGCGCAGACGATGAATACGGAAGTCGATGGCCGGCAACCCAAGCGGAACGTCCTTCAACCGACCCCCTACCGGCCATGACCAGACGCGTACCGAGACCATCCACCAGCGGGGATGGTGAACCTCTGGGCAGCTTATCTGTATTCGGTGCAGTACCGTACGGAACAGTCCCGACTGTGTTGACGGGGAGAGTGGCCGGGGCGCGACCCGAAGGGCTCTCCGTCTCGCTGACGTCCCCGGGGACGGGGCACGGGTGGGAGTGGGATCATTACCGGTAGTCCCGGCCGCAGGGAGGTCCGCCATGCCCGCCAGCCCGCACGAGGAGCCGCAGCCCGATCCCGAGGCGTCGTCCGAGGCCTCGCCTGAGACGTCGTCCGAGGTTGCGTCGGCGGGCAAGCCGCTGCGGCCGGTCGACTGGGACGGCGCGTTCAGCCGCACCTGGGCCGCCCGCGACCGGGACGAGGTGATGAACCGCCTCGCCGCCGAGCAGGAGGCGGAGTGGGAGGACGAGCGGCTCTACCGTTCGATGCGGGAGAGGGCGGAGAAGCTGCGCGCCGAGTCGCTGGGGAGGGACGCGGGCGGGTCGCCGGATGACCAGCCGGCGGAGGCGAGCCGCTGGCACGGTGGGAATGAGGCGCTGCAGCGGAAGCTGGACCGGCTCGACCCGCTGGCGCGAGCGAATCCTGATGACGCAGATCGGCCCGGGGACCAATCTGATTCCCGATGACGGCGAACGCGTACCTGTGACGGCAGGCGCTTAGCGGAAGCGTTCGGACTGCGGAGGATGCTCTGGCGGAACGGGTCTTCCGGGCTGGGCGAGCCGTTCGGGCGGCGCGGAATGTTCGTAGCGGGCCTGGTCGGCGGTCTCCGCGAGGGTGCGGCGGGCGCGGACGGTGTCGGTGTGCATCGGCCCGTGGTCGCGCATCGCCTCACGGAACGCGTCTTGGTGCAGTGGCAGCGCGTCCCGAGCCCGGCCCGCCTCCCGGTAGGTGCCGGCGAGGGCGTCCCGGCTGTGCCGGGTGTCCGGGTGGTCGGAGCCCAGGGTGTGGGCGCGGACGGCGTGGACGCGTTCGTGGAGGTCGACGGCCCGGGGTAGACCGCCCACACTGCGGCGGCAGGTGTCGGCGAGTGCATCGGCGGTGCTCAGCGTGCGGGCATCGGCGACGCCGTGTGCCCGGAGCTGGTCGGAGAAGTGTCGTTCGAGCAGTGGGCGGGCCGCTTCGTGCTGCCCGGTGCTGCGGTAGGTCTCGGCGAGCAGGTAGCGGGTGTCCGTGGTGTGCGGATGCGCGCCGCCGAGAACTCGTTCGTGTCGGTCCAGCACCTGCTCCAGGTAGGGAACTGCGCCGCGCGGGTTGCCGAGCTGGCTGTGGGCCTCGGCGAGGCCCAGCCTGGTCCGGACCGTCTCCGGATGGTCGGGCCCGAGACCGGGGTGGCGTTCCCGGCCGGCCAGCGTGCGGTCGAGCAGGGGGAGAGCCTGGTCGGGCCGGCCGGCATCCAGGTGGAGGCGGGCGCGGGCGTCGACGCTGTCGAGGGTGCGGGGGTGATCAGGGCCGAGGACGCGTTCGCGGTCGGCGAGGGTTTGATCGAGTTCGCGGGCGGCATCGTCCGCGCGGCCGGCCTGACGATAGGTGATGGCGAGCTGGTGGCGGGTGTCGAGGGTGCGAGGGTGGTCGGGACCGAGGCTGCGCTCGCGTCCGGCGAGTGCGGTCTCAGCCTGGGCGAGCGCGTCGCCGGTCGCGCCATACCGTCGGTAGGCAATGGCCAGCTGGTGCCGGGTGTCGAGAGTGGCGGGATGATCCATCCCGAGGACCCGTTGGCGGTCGGTGAGGATCGGCCGTAGTAGGCCGATCGCCTTGTCATCGTGGCCGCGATCGGAGTGGAGAACTCCGAGATCATGACGACATTCCACCGTCGCGGGATGATCGGGGCCGGCCGTGCGTGCGCGATCGGCGAGGGTGCGCTCGAAGAGGTCCTGGGCGTGGTCGAGGTGGCCGGCGCGTTGGTAGGTGCGGGCGAGGGATTCGCGGCTGGTGAGGGTGTCGGGGTGGTCGGGGCCGAGGACGCGTTCGCGGTCGGTGGCGTTGCGTTCGGCCAGGGGGCCGGCGACGGCGAGGTGGTCGGCGTTGAGGGCGGCGCGCAGGTGGGTTTCGCGGGCGGTGAGGGTGTCGGGGTGGTCGGGGCCGTCGAGGCGTTCCCGGGCGGTGACGGCGCGGGCGGCCAGCGGTTCGGCCTGCTCGGGGTGGCCCTGTTCGGTCAGGTAGGCGGCGGTGTGCTCGGCGAGCCAGGCGGTGTGCGGGGTGTCGGCGGCCGGGTCGGTCGCTTCCAGGACGGCCTGGGCGTGGGGGAGGAGCTCCCGCCAGGGCGGCCAGGCGTCCGGGGTGGTGGTGACGTCCGCGGGCAGGGCGGCGTGCAGCATCCGGCCGAGCCCATCAACGAGCTCGGCGGCCTGCTCGGGGGTGGTGTGGGCGCGTACGGCGGCGCGGACGAGGGTGTGGGTCGTCAGCGCGTCGCCGTCGCGGTGCGCGAGGCCGGCGCGTTCGAGGGCGGCGGTGGTGGCGGCGAGTGCCATCGGGCTGGCCGTGGCCGCGCGCAGCCCGGCGTCGGGGATCGTCGCCGGGTCCGCGGTGAGCAGCCGCAGGGGTAGTCGGCCGGCGTCGCCGTGCGCGGCCAGGCGCAGCAGGACGGCGGCCGCGGGGCTGTCGGCGTCGAGCCGCCGGATCGCCTCGTTCCACAGGGTGGCGGTGGTGACGTCGGGCCGTCCCGGCGCTCGTCCTTCGCCGAGCGTGCCCGCCGGGTCGGTGGCCAGCTCCGCCAGGTAGTCCTCGACCTGGCCGTGCACGTCGATGAGACGATGGGCCGCCTGGTCGAGCGCCAGCGGATGATCGCCGAGGCGCTCGGCGACGCGGCCCGCCAGCGTCCGGTCGACCGCCGGCAGCCGGTCCGCGAGCAGCGCCACGGACTCGCCGCGTTCCAGCGGCCCGAGCTCGACCACCCGCCCGTTCCACGCGCCGTCGAGACGCCGGTCCCAGTCCAGCGCGGAGCCCCGTGAGGTCACCAGCACCCGTCCAGCGCCCTCTGACGGTCGCAACCAGGCCGGCAGCCGCGCGGCGTCGCCGGCGTCGTCGAGGACGAGCAGCCACCGCCCGCCGGCCTCGTCCAGCCGGGCCAGCACCGCCGCGGGCTCCGCCTGCGCGGGCAGCCCCAGGTCGGGCGCGAGCGCGCGCACCTGCTGCTCGATCTGCCCGGGCCGGCCCGCGGGCACCCACCAGACGGCCTGGAAGCCCAGTCGGTGCTGGCTGACGTATTCGGCGGCCAGGCTGGTCTTCCCGATGCCTGCGAGGCCGGTGACGGCGACCAGCCCGCCATCGCCCAGCGCCGCGTTCAGATGGTCGAGCTTGTCGGCCCGCCCGACGAACCGGGCCGCCGGCCGCGGCACGTTCCACACCGCCGGCAACTCCGCCGGGAACACCGGCCGCCCCGCCGCCCCCGGAAACACCACCGGACTGCCCCGCGCCGCCGCGAGCCTTTCGCCGCCGCTGGGCACGGCGGCCAGCAGCGCCGTCTCGGCGGCCCGCTCACCCCGCCCGACGAGATCGATCGGGGCGATCTGCCCCAGCAGCCCCGGAATCGGACGCTCGGTCACCCGCACGACGAGCAGCGGCCGCTGCGGCCCGGCGACGGGAGGGGACCAGGCCGCCCCCCACTCGGCGAGCGCCTCCGGCGAGTTCAGGTAGCCGTCGGACACCACCGCGATCGTGTAGCGCGAGTTCCGCGTCGCCGTGTCGAGCCAGGCCACCCGATGCGTCCCGGGCACCTGATCCCACACCGCGATCACGACCCGATGCCCACCGCGCTCCAGTGCGGCAGAGATCCACTCGGCCCACGGCCGCCCGTCCTCGGCATAGGACACGAAACAGTCAAAGGCGCCCCCTTCGCCCCCGACCGTCACCCGAACAGCATGGCATAGTCACGCAACATGCCTCGGAGTTGCGCGCATCGCATTCAGGTGGTTGCAATCGCCGCCGGCGATGCCGAAGTCACGCGGCCTGCGGTGCGGCGCCAGAGCCGTCCGGGCGAGGCCGAGGCATCCCCTCAGCGCCAGGCCCAGCGACAGGAGAAGCGTGAGCGGCACGGCTGGGACGGCCCGCGGTGCGGCCTTCCGGGCGGAGCCGGCGGTCCTGAGACTCCGAAAAATGACATGGTCGGTCCCTTTCTGAATGGGTGTCGGCTTCGACGGACTGGATTCCGGCGCCGTGGACGGCGCGGGGTCGTCGGTCGTGTGTGGGTCAGGCCGGCGGATTGCCGCCTTGGGCGCGCGTCGGCAGATATGAGCGCAGCTCGTCCGCGAGCGTCCGGATGTCCTGGTACCAGCCGCGCAGTTCGGCGGCGGTCGGGGAGAGTTCGTACGGGTGGTGGTGCACTGTGCGGGAGAGGGCTGCCCAGAGGTATTCCGCGCGGGCGGGAACGGTCGGTTCGAGGGCTCGCGCGCTGTGCAGGCTGAGCAGCCGCGCGCGCATCGACACCCGCACGACCTCCGGGCGTTCCCGGGCCCACCGTTCGTTCACCGCGGCTTCGAGCGCGAGCCGCAGCAACCAGGCGCAGGCCCGTGGCCAGAACCCCGCGGCACCGGCTGGTGCGCCGCGGAGGAGGCCGTCGGCGGCGTCCAGGTAGCGATCCGCCGCCTTCAGGTAGTGATCAGCGGTGTTCGCGTGGCGACCGGTGGCGCTCATCGAAGCTCGCCGAGCTTGCCGACGAGGTCGGTCGCCTGCCGCACCAGGTCGCTGAGGTCACCGACCCAGGGCTCGTGGCCGCGTTCCTTGATGGTCCGGTAGAAGCTCCCAGCCGACGCGTCCCACTTGTTGGTGATGTAGGACGCGACCTTCTTCTCCTGGGCGGTGTCGTTGAAGATCGCGAGCGCGGCCTTCGACCCCGTCCGGCGGGCGGCGGTGATCGCGGCTTCGACGTCGTGATGGCGGTCGCCGGCGGCGAGCCGTCGGCGGCGGTGGATGTCGATGCACACGGCGTCCACGGCCGACCTGCAGAAGGCGGGGACCAGCGCCGCCTTGATGTCATCCGGCAGGCCGTCGGTCAGCGTCAGCGCCTCGGCCTCGTTCAGCCACCGTGTTGCCGGGTCGAGGGACGGCCTGATGTCGACGACCGACTGCTCCGCGCGGATGACGTCCAGGTGGTAGGTGGGAAAGGCGCTCGGGCTGAACCGCCGCACCGCGTCGGCGAGCCGGTCGTCATGGGTGAAGACGACAACCTGACGGGTTTCGGCGGTGCGTAGCAGCACCCGCGCGAGCCCGTCGACCTTCGCCGGGTCCATCGCCTGCACCGGGTCGTCGATGACGACGAACCGGAACGGGCTTTCGGGAACGGTAGCGCGCGGCAGGAACAGCGCGAGCCCGAGGGCGTGCAGTTCGCCCTGGCTCATCACGCCGAGCGCGGTGCCGCCCGCGCCGTCGACGGTGACGTCGAGCACGAGCCGGCGTCGGGTCGCCGTGCCGCGCAGTCGCATGGGGCCGAGATCGACGTTGCTTTCCTGGCGGAGTTCGGCCCAGATGGCCTGCTGCTGCGCGGCGAACGGGGCGAGCCGCTCGTCCCGCAGGCGTTCGAGCAGCCGCTTCAGGAAGTCGCCGGCCTCCTTGAGGGCGGCCAGGTGCGGCTGGCGGGAACGGGCGCGGCGGGCGGCGGCGAGCCAGTCCTGGGCCTGCCGCGCCAGCGGCGCCCAGGCGGTCTCGAGGTCGTCCAGGCGGGAGCGGGCGGCGGACCGCAGCGCGTCCACGGCGGTGACCAGTGCCGTGTGCCGGACGACAAGCTCGTCGGCGAGTGCGGCGGGGTCGACGACGGCGCGGAGCCCGTCCCAGGCATCCCAGGCGGCCCGGGCTCCGGCGGCGCCCTCCACGACCGAATCGACGACCTCGGCGGCGGTCAGGCCACTCGCGGGATCGGTGCCGAGGATGTCCGGGCGCCGTTCCACCAGCGCGTGGGCTGCGGCGAGAGCGTCGCGCAGCCGGAGGTCGGCGTCGTCGGCCTCCTTCGCGAGGATGCCGAACCTGTCGGCCTCGGCGGCGGCGGCCGCACGCCAGGTCTCGTCAAGCGTGCCGACCCCGCACAGGGGGCAGGTGCCGTCTCCGTGCTCCTGGTGGTGGCTGAGCCCGGCGCGCAGCAGCCCGGCGACCCGGCGGGCGTCGGCGGCGGGCGTTCCGGCCGTGGCGTCCGCCCGCGCGACGGCGGACCGCAGCCGTGCCGCGCGGTCGGCCACGTCGGCCGGGTCGGGCACGGTGAGCGCGGTGAGGCGCCGCAGCGCCGCCACCTCACCGTCGACACCACTGCCGCCGACAGCGGGGCTGTTGCCGCTGCCCCCGCTGGCCGCTGATTGCGCGCTGTCGAGATCCCACGCCTTGGAGACCTTCGAGGCGAGCGCCGCCGAGATGGCCTTCGCCCGCGGGTCGTCCGAGGTTGCGAGGGCGGCGAGCAGCACCGTCCGGCCGTCGCGGACCGCCTTGTGCGCCTTGTCGAGGTCGCTGTGCGCCTGTTGCAGCAGGGTGTGGGTGTCGGTCAGCTCGGTGAGCCGGAGCAGCCCGCCCAGCGCGTCGAAGATCTTCGCGTTGCCGTCCGTGATCAGGCCGCTCAGCTCCGAGTAGGCGAGGAACGGCCGGAAGTCGGCGAGTGCCTCCCGCCACGGCAGGTCGGCCAGCGGACGGGCGGGCTCGCCGGGCAGGCGCACCGTGGTCGTCGCGGCCAGCAGGTCGGTGTCGTCTGCCTGCCAGGCCCGTACGACCCGGATGGGCCGTGGCGTGCCCTCCGACGTCAGCTCCACCTCGACCCTGGGCGCGTCCTCGCAGTGCAGGTTGCGCCAGCCGTCCCGCCAGATCTTCCCGCGCTGGAGGCGCTCGTTCGTCTCGGTGAGGGCCAGTTCGACGGCCTCGGCGAAGCTCGACTTCCCGGAGCCGTTGCGACCGGTGACGAGTGTGAGGCCGGGGCCGGGCCGCAGGTTGAGCGTCTTCGTCGGGCCGATGCCGCGGAAGCCGCAGACCGAGATGGACGTGAGATACATGCCCGGGATCGCGGCTGCGTCGGGACGGACCGCCCGTTGCGGCGCTGACGGGCGCGGTGTCGTGGCGTCACCGAGAACGCCAGCCAGGGTGTCGGCCCCCTCGAAGGCGGCGAGCACCAGATCGGCGGCCAGGTCGGACGCGCCGGCCTCGGCCAGTTCGTCGAACAACTGCTCGTAAAGGGCGCTTCGGATCGGGTCCATGGTCGTGACCTCCGCGGGGGGCGAGAGGGTGTGGTGCCCGGGCCGCCCCCCCGAGCGGCCCGGACGGAGATCACTGTGCGCCCGGGGACCCGAAAGTCATAACGAAAAAGCCGATAAGCCGGCTTATCACTTGATAGCGTTGATGGCGGGATACATCCCAGTATCCTGTGTGAGTCGCCGGAGCGGTCGGGGGAGGTGCACGGTGGAGGGCGCTGGGACCACCTTGACGCTGCAGGACGTCGCGGATCTGGCGCGGGTTCGTCGTCCGGTCGTGACCATGTGGCGTAACCGCCCGCGCGTACGGGGTCAGCACCTGCCCTTTCCCGACCCGGTGGAGACCTCCGGCGGGATAGAACGATTCCGGCGCGGAGATATCGTCGCGTGGCTGGCGCGTACCGGCCGGGGCAACAACGCGGAGGCGAATCTCGACGCACCGGCGTTGAGCGTGCCGGATGGCGTTTCGCTGGACGAGCTCGTCACCTGGCTCTGCCTGGCGACGCTCACCGGGCAGGAGTTGGCCGAGACGACACCGGAGCAACGCCTCGCGCGAGCGCGTTCGGTCGACCCCGATGACGAGATGCTGCTACGCGAGATAGCGGTTGCCGCACCGGCGACCAGCACCCTGGGGTTTGTCGACGACCTGGTGGAGGCGTCGTACGGCGCCCGCGAGGCACTTGACCGCCTGGAGCGGGGCCGGGCGGCCCGAGCGCGGGGGGCGCGCGACCTCACGTCCGAGGCGGTCGGCCTTATCCACGCCGTCGCTGATGCCTGCGCACTCCACCTCGACCCAGATGGCGTGCCGCTCGTGCACGTCGGCCCCGTCACGAGCGTGACCCTGGCGATCGCCGAGTCGTTCGCCCAGCTCGCGGTAGCCGGTGACACCGCGGACCTTCGCGACCTCAGGCAGAGGGCGGCGATACGCGGCATCGAGACGGCCGCAGCAGCGGTGGCGCCGAGCGTCCGCGTGATGTCGGTCGTCGGCCGGACGGCGGACGAGATCCTCGATCTGCTCGACAACCTCGTGCTCGACCTCGGCGACGGTGAACTCGCGGTGGTTGTCGGCCCGGCCGCCGTCCTGTGCGACGACCTTCACGGCGAGCAGGAGAAGCACCGCGCGCAGACACTTCGTTCCGAAAGCCTCGCCGTCGCGCTCCGGCTGCCCCGGGGTCTGTGGCGGGAGGCGCATCGGCAGGCGCTGGGCCTGTGGGTCTGCGCGCCCGGCGGCTTCACGCGGCACCCGCTGGTGGCCGACCTGGCCGCGTTCACCCGGGACGAGCTGGACCTTGACGACCTCGCCTCTGACGTGACCGCCGCCGTAGCCGCCACGGCGCTGGCCGTCCGTAGCCGGGCGTTCCGCTACCTTCGCCCGCACGATCTCCAGCGCATCCTGAGTGCCCGCGCCGTCGTCGTGCCGCGCGGGGCGCGGGCGGCGCGGCTGGCCACGATCGAGCTCGACCGGCACATTGCCGCGATCAACACGGGCACGCTGGTGACGAGCGAGCCGATCCAACCTTTCGACGTCCTGGTCGAGCGCGCCCCGGGGTCGATGCTGCTGAGTCGGCGGTCGCTCGGCGAGCTGAAGGACATGAAGCAGCTACGGGTACTGCGCGGCAGCCGCATCAATCCCGGACACGCCGATCCGGCCGGGTCGGTGCGAGTTCTGTCGGCGATCGACCCACACCGTTCGATGCTGCTGGACCCGTTCGACGCGGCGAGGCTGTACCCGCAGGCAGCCCGTACCGACCCGGGCGATGTGGTGATAGCGGAGCGGCCCCGCCCCGTCGCGACGGTCGACGACCACGGCGGATCATTAGTGGCCTCACCGTCGAAGATTCTCAGGATTGGACCGGGTGCTGGTATTGGCCCGCATGCGGTGGCAGCGATCATCAACCGGCTGCCGGACGAGCCCGCCGAGTGGCAGATCTGGAACGTGCCGATCCTCGACACCGCCGAGATGGAGCGACTGGACGCGGCACTCGTCGCGGCGGCGAACCACGAGGCGAGCCTGCGGCGCCACCTGGCCGCGACCGGGGATCTCGTCGCCGCCATGATCGAGGGGGTCGCCGCCGGCGCGGTGACCCTGACCGTCCGGACGGCGCTGTAACAGAACGAGCAGCAGTAGCACCACGACTCAGTAGCAACGACGCAGGAGGAAGGACGGGCAGCATGCCGCCCCGCACCAAGAAGGAACCGTCGGCGCCCTCGACGATGAAGGAGCTCAAGGACACCCTCTGGAAGGCCGCCGACCGGCTCCGCGGCTCGCTGTCCGCGAACCAGTACAAGGACGTCATCCTCGGCCTGGTGTTCCTCAAGTACGTCTCCGACGCCTACGACGAGCGCCGCGAGACCATCCGTGCCGAGCTTACGGCCGAGGGCTACGACGACGAGCAGATCGAGGATCTGATCGACGACCCCGAGGAGTACCAGGGGTACGGGGTCTTCGTCGTGCCGCCCCTGGCCCAGTGGACGTACCTGGCGGAGAACGCCAAGGGCCGGCCGGCCGAGGGCAACGAGCCCGCCAAGAACATCGGCCAGCTCATCGACGAGGCGATGGACCTGGTCATGAAGGCCAACCCGACGTTGCAGGGCACGCTGCCCCGCCTCTACAACAAGGACAACATCGACCAGCGCCGCCTCGGCGAGCTGATCGACCTGTTCAACAGCGCCAGGTTCAGCCGGCAGGGCGAGCACCGCGCCCGCGACCTCATGGGCGAGGTGTACGAGTACTTCCTCGGCAACTTCGCCCGCTCGGAGGGCAAGCGAGGCGGCGAGTTCTTCACCCCGCCGAGCGTGGTGCGCGTGATCGTCGAACTGCTGGAGCCCTCACACGGCCGGGTGTACGACCCGTGCTGTGGATCGGGCGGCATGTTCGTCCAGACCGAGAAGTTCATCTACGAACACAACGGCGACCCGAAGGACATCGCCGTCTACGGCCAGGAGAGCCTGGAGGAGACCTGGCGGATGGCGAAGATGAACCTCGCCATCCACGGCATCGACAACAAGGGCCTCGGGGCGCGGTGGGGCGACACGTTCGCCCGCGACCAGCACGCGGACCTCCAGATGAACTATGTGATGGCGAATCCGCCGTTCAACATCAAACACTGGTCACGCAACACGGAAGACCCACGCTGGAAGTTCGGCGTCCCGCCGGCCACCAACGCCAACTACGCCTGGATCCAGCACATCCTGTACAAGCTCGCCCCGGGCGGCAGCGCCGGTGTGGTGATGGCCAACGGTTCGATGTCGTCGAACTCCAACGGCGAGGGCGCCATCCGCGCCCAGATTGTCGAGGCCGACCTCGTCTCCTGCATGGTCGCCCTGCCGACCCAGTTGTTCCGCAGCACCGGCATCCCGGTGTGCGTCTGGTTCTTCGCCAAGGACAAGCGCGCCGGTGAGTACGGAGGGGTGGACCGTACTGGCCAGGTGCTGTTCATCGACGCCCGCAACCTCGGCTACATGATCGACCGCGCCGAGCGTGCCCTCTCGAACGAAGACATAGCCAGGATCGCCGACACCTTCCACGCCTGGCGCGGCACCCGCTCCGCCGCTCAGAAGAAGCTGAGCTACGAAGACGTCCCCGGCTTCTGTAAATCCGTAGGAATCCCCGACATCAAAGCCGCCGACTACGCCCTAATCCCAGGCCAATATGTCGGCGCAGCCGAGGTCGAAGACGACGGCGAATCAGTCGATGAAAAGATCCGGCGTATTAGAAAGGATCTCTTGGTCGCGTTCGATGAGTCGGCACGCTTGGAAGCAGTCGTCCGCGAGACGTTGGAGCAAATTTCATGAGGCACGTTACGCTTCGGGAAGTGTGCAGTCGAGTGGACTACGGGTTCACGGCGTCGGCTGTAACTGACGGGGGTGGGCCAAAGTTTCTTCGAATAACGGATATCGACAAATCGTACATCGATTGGAACGAGGTTCCGAGGTGTTCGGCCTCGTCGGACGAGGTCAAAAAGTATGCGCTTGAAAGCGGCGACGTCGTCGTTGCGCGCACTGGCGCTTCGACCGGTCGATCTCAATGGGTGCAAATTGGCGAGCCGACTGTCTTTGCGTCGTACCTAGTGCGATTTCGCGCAGGACCGGAAATCAACTCGCGCTACCTCGTCTATATCCTGTCCGCCCGATCATGGCGAAATTTCGTCTCGAGTCGTGCGCACGGAAAATCGGCGCAACCAAATATGAGTGCATCCGCCATGGCTGACTTCGAGTTTTCGCTACCTCCAATCAGCGTGCAGGAGTCGATAGCTGAAACCTTGGGGGCGCTCGACGACAAGATCGCCGCCAATGACCGGGCTCTACGTCTCTGCGTGGAGCTGTGTGACGCGAAGTTCACGCGGGCCGTCCAGAATATTCAACCCGGCGAAAGAACATTTGGCGACATGGCTGAAGTTGGCGGAGGAGGAACCCCAAATACTTCGGTTGACGACTACTGGAACGGAGACATTTCGTGGGCGACGCCGACCGATGTGACCGCTCTCGCAGGTCCCTACCTGTTCTCAACAGGCCGCACGATTTCGCCAGCGGGGCTGAGTTCATGCGCCTCGGCGCTCTACCCTAAGGGTTCAATCCTGATGACATCGCGGGCCACTATCGGCGCCTTTGCCATTGCCCAATTGCCGGTGGCAGTGAACCAGGGCTTCATTGTCGTCAATGCCAGGGATTCCAGATATCAGCACTGGCTCTTTCATGAGATGCGCGCTCGGACATCCGAATTTCTTAGTCACGCTAACGGTGTAACCTTCCTTGAGCTGGGCAGAGGCAAGTTCAAGCAGTTCTCGGTTCGCGTCCCTCGCGCCGAGGTTGCGCACCAATTCTCGCAAGAAGTGGGTGCGATTCACGCGGTCGCCGCGCAGATGATCGTTGAATCGAGAAAAGTCGCTGAAGTGCGCGATGAACTGCTACCTCTACTCATGTCTGGAAAAATTCACGTGCGGGACGCGGAGAAGGTTGTGGAGGAGGCTGTGTGATGGCCGGGCATCCTGGATTCAGCGAGGCGGACTGGGAGGGGGTGGCGCTCGAGACGCTTGCCGAGCAGGAGTGGCAGGCGCTGCCGGGGAGCGCTGTCGCGCCGGGCGCCATGAACGGGCGGGCGTCGTGGGATGACATCGTGCTTCCGGGGCGGGCGCTGGCAGCCATGCGCGCGTTGAACCCGCAGGTGCCGGCGGAGTACCTGGAGCAGGCCCTGGCGGAGATCATTCAGCCGACCTCGCAGGACGCCATCGCGGAGAACTACCGGCTGCACCAGATCTGCGTTCAGGGCTATCGGGGGATCAGCTACGTCGACGCTGACGGTGTCGAGCAGAACCCCACCATCCGGTTGGTCGGTCATCAGGTCGGCGACAACGAATTACTTGCCGTCAACCAGGTCACCGTCCGGACGACGGAGGTCGAGCGCCGTTTCGACGTCGTGCTCTACCTAAACGGCCTGCCGGTCGCGATCTTCGAGCTGAAGCAGGCCGGGTCGGCCAAGGCCGACCTTGACGCCGCGCACGCCCAGTTGGCGACGTACCTGCGTGAGTTCCCGATGGCCTTCCGGTTCGCCGTCGTGACGGTGATCAGCGACGGGATCACCGCTCGCTACGGCACCCCGTTCACGCCGCTGAACCACTACTCGCCCTGGAACGTCGACGACGACGGCAAGCCGGTGAAGCTCGGCGAACCCGTCGATGACGTGCATCTCGGCACCGAGCTCGAGTTTCTGATTGAGGGTGTCTTCAACCCCGAGCGGTTTCTCCAGTTGCAGCGTAATTTCACCGCCTTCGACGGCGGGGCCGATGGTTACGCGAAGCGGATCGCCAAGCCCCACCAGTACTTCGCCGTCGCCAAGGCGGTCGGCACGACGGTCGCCGCGGTCGAAAGCAACGGCAAGGCCGGGGTCGTGTGGCACACCCAGGGCTCGGGCAAGTCCATGGAGATGGAGCTGTACGCCCACCTGGTGGCCGTCCAGCCCAAGCTCAAGAACCCGACCCTCATCCTGGTGACCGACCGCCGGGAGTTGGACGGCCAGCTCTTCGAGGCCTTCAACCGCTCTCGCCTGCTGAGCGAGTCTCCGATCAAGGTCACGACCCGCGCGCAGCTACGCGACGAACTCGCCAGCCGGGCGACGGGCGGCATCTACTTCACCACGCTGCAGAAATTCGGCCTCAGCAAGGCGGAGAAGGACGCTGGGCTGGACCATCCGCTGCTGTCGGAGCGGCGCAACATCATCGTCATCGCCGACGAGGCGCACCGCAGCCACTACGACGACCTCGACGGCTACGCCCGCCACCTCAAGGACGCCCTTCCGAATGCCGCGCTGATCGCCTTCACCGGGACGCCGATCTCCTTCGAGGACCGCAACACCCGCGAGGTGTTCGGCGACTACATCGACATCTACGACCTGACCCGGGCCGTCGAGGACGGCGCGACCGTCCCCGTCTACTTCGAACCGCGGCTGCCGAAGGTCGCTCTGGCCAAGGACGTCAGCGAGGAAGATCTCGACCGCGCCGCCGACGAGGCCACGGCCGGGCTTGACGAGGTGGAGCGGGCGAAGATCGAGAAGTCGGTCGTCGTGATCAACGCCGTGTACGGGGCGCCGGCCCGGCTGGCCTCGCTCGCGGGCGAGATCGTCACGCACTGGGAGGCCCGCTCGGGAGAGATGCGCAAGTTCATCGGCTCCCCGGGGAAGGCGTTCATTGTCGGCGGGACCCGCGAGATCTGCGCCCGCCTCTACGACGAGATCGTCAAGCTCAGGCCGGAGTGGCACCACGACGCCGTCGACAAGGGTGTGATCAAGGTCGTGTACTCCGGCTCGGCGCAGGACGTCATGCCGGTGGCCAAGCATGTCCGCCGCGAGGGGCAGAACAAGACTATCCAGAAGCGGCTGCGTGACGCCGAGGACGAACTGCAGATCGTCATCGTCAAGGACATGATGCTCACCGGTTTCGACGCGCCACCGCTGCACACGCTCTACCTCGACCGCCCGCTCAAGGGCGCCCTGTTGATGCAGACGCTGGCGCGGGTGAACCGCACCTTCCGCGGCAAGCCGGACGGGCTGCTCGTCGCCTTCGCCCCCCTGGTCGACAACCTGAGCCGGGCGCTCGCCGAGTACACCGACACCGACCGGGCCACAAAGCCGGTCGGCAAGAGCATCGACGAGGCCGTCGACCTCACCACGACGCTCATAGCCTCCTTGGACGAGCTGTGCGCCGGCTATCCGTGGCGGAAGCAGTTGACCGGTGCCCAGAAAAGCTGGGTCAAGGCCGTCTACGGACTCACCAACTACCTGCGCTCCCCGACCACCCCCGGCAACCAGGTGGCGGACGGCGAGGAGACCCTCGGCGACCGCTTCCGCAAACTGTCCAACCAACTGGCCCGGGCGTGGGCGCTGTGTTCGGGCAGCCAGACTCTCGAGCACCTACGCTCCACGGCGAGGTTCTACGAGGAAGTCCGGGTCTGGATGGGCAAGTTCGACGCCCAGCAGCGGCAGGCCGAGGGCAAACCGGTACCGGAAGAGATCCAGCGGATGCTCGCCACGCTGGTCGCGACCTCGACCGCCTCCGGCGAGATCATCGACATCTACGAGGCCTCCGGCCTGCCGAAGCCGTCGCTCTCCGACCTGGGGCCGGAGTTCCACGTCAAGGCACAGTCAGCGTCGAACCCGCATCTCGCGATCGAGGCGCTGCGGGCACTTCTCGTCGAGGAGTCGGGCCAGGTCTCGCGGCACAACCTGGTGCGTCAGCGGGCGTTCTCCGAGCGCATCGCCGAACTGATGCGGAAGTACACCAACCAGCAGCTCACCTCGGCCGAGGTGATCGCCGAGCTCATCGAACTGGCCAAGGAGGTCGCCGCCGAGGGCAACCGCGGCCAGCACTTCAGCCCACCGCTCTCCGGCGACGAGCTGGCGTTCTACGACGCGGTCAGCACCAACGAGTCGGCCGTTGCGCTCCAGGGCGATGACGTGCTCGCTCAGATCGCCCGCGAGCTGGTCGCGGTCATGCGCCGTGACGTCAAGACCGACTGGACCGTGCGAGACGACGTGCGTGCCAAGCTCCGCTCGTCCGTCAAACGGCTGCTCGTCAAGTACAAGTACCCGCCGGACAAGCAGCCGGAGGCAATCCGCCTCGTGATCGAGCAGATGGAAGCTATGGCACCCCGATACGTCACGGGATAGCGGTTTCCCGCTAGAGATTGCCAGTGCGGCCGGCCCAGTCGTGGGTGGTCGCGTAGACGCTGCGGGGCTGATCGGAGGGCGCGGGAGGATTCCGCCGATTTCAGTCGGTTGCCTTCGGGTGGCCGGTGCCGGCGTGGATCACCCAGGCAGTTCGGTTCGCATCGTCGATCAAATACCAGATGCGCCCGGCGGCCGTGACCTCGTACTGCCACTGTTCCACCGACTGGCCCTTGAAGGTCGCGCTGCCCAGACGCCCCTTGAGGCGGTGCTGGCGATCCGGGTTGTCGCGAGCACGAGGCGAGGATCGGATCGCATCGTAGGCGTGTCGGAGGTTGCGTGGCGCCTGCCGGGCAAGATGCTCCCAGCCGCCGGCCGCATCGTTGGAGGCGAAACGGATGTCGTACTCGCCGTCGGCGGGAGGCGGAGCGGCGCGGTCTCCCCTCTTCGGGTTCATTCGGCGTCGGGGACGACTGGTCGCGGGACGGGGCCGAGATCGCCATCGGGCTCACGGGTCAGTGCAGCGTGCAGGGCCGGGTCGGCGTGGATCTCGGCGGTGTGGCGCCACTGGGTGAGCAGGATGGCGATGGGCGCCAGCGTGTCGAGTGCCACCGCCCCGCTCGCGGTTTCGATCAGTTCGGCGAGAAAAGTGTCGACGTCCTCGGCGGGCAGGAACACCGTCCACGGCACGGCGTCCGGCAGTGCCTCTCGCAGCGCGACGACGTTGCCCGTGCGGATGAGGCTGGCGATCAGGCGGGTGGCGAAGTCGACCACGGCGGAGTCCCGCTCGAGCTGCTCGACCCGCATGAGCGCGAGGTCGGACGCGTCTCGGCGACGCAGCCGCAGGGCCCGGACACTGTCGAGGCGCTGGGCGGTTGCCGCCGGGTGGTGCAGCAGCTCGCTGAACGGGACGTCCTCATAGGCCACGCTCATGACATCCACAGTAGCTCGGATGTCGGGCGACGGCGAGGAGGCCGAAGTGGGCCGTCAGGGACCCGGCTTGCGATTTTCGCAAATCGCAAGGAGGCTGTTCTCATGGAAGGCGCACCCGGCCGAGTGCTGAACCTGATCGAAGGCTCGGGGCAGAGCCGTCGCGCCTTCGGCCAGGACGTCGGGCTCGATGATTCCAAGCTCTCCAAGTCCCTCAGCGGTGCCCGCCGCTTCTCCTCCCTCGACCTGGCCCGCATCGCGGACAAGTGCGGCGTCACCATCGAGTGGCTGCTCACCGGGGAGGAGCCGGCGCTGGCCCTCGCCGCGCGGACCACGACCGGGCAGCAGGCATGCACCGTACTGGAGACCGCCAGGAAGTACAGCGTGATGCGCGAGGATCTGGCGACGCTCGGCCGGTCGCAGCCGTGGCGGCCGGTGGACGTCGGCTACTCGGGTGGAACGTACGCCGAGCAGGGCCGCGCGCTCGCCTCCGCGGCGCTGGTGCGCACCGCCTCCGCGGGGCTGTCAGCGACCGATGCGGACCTACCTGCTCTGGTCGAGACGGCGTTCGGGGCCGACGTGGCCGTGGTCATCCTCGATGACGGCTTCGACGGGCTGTGCGCGTCGTCGGACGACGCGAAGCTGATCGTCCTGGGGGCCTCCGCGATCCCGGTCCGGCAGCGGTTCACCCTGGCACACGAGCTGGGACACCTCCTGGCCGGCGACGACCAGGACGTGCACCTGGACAAGGACATCTACGAGCGACCGCAGGAGAAAGACTCCAGTGAGATGCGGGCAAACGCCTTCGCATCCGCGTTCCTCATGCCAGAAGGCGCCCTGCGGGAAACGGTGGGGAGATCGGGCCTCACGGTGGAGGGGTTCGCCGCGCTCGCCTGCGACTTCAAGGTCGCGCCGTCCGCTCTGGCGATCCGGCTGCAGCAGCTGCGGCTGATCGACGCCGGCACCTGCGACCGGTTCCGGACGCTCACTGCGGCGAAGGTGGCCTCCATCGCAGGACGCTCCGAAGAGTTCGCGCGCGGGGTCGCGGACGCGAGCGCAGCACGCCCACCCGGCCTGCTCGTCCGGGACGCCTACCTGGCCTACGAGAGCGGCGCGACCACGATCCGCCTCTACGCAAACCTGCTCGGCATCGACGCCGACGAACTCGGGCAGTCGCTTGATTCCAGTGAGGGCCGCCAGGCACCCGATGACAACATTGCCCCTGCGGGAGGCTGGTGATCAGGCAGGTGGCGAAGCCGAGTGCGGCGAATTCCCACTCGAGCTGCTCGACTCGCATGGGCGCGGGGTCGGATGCCCGTAGTGCAGGAACAGGTTGGCGAGTACGGGACTGGCCGCGGATTCCTGTGGGGTTCCGCGGTCTCGTTCCGCCAGCGCCCACCAAGATCGTAGACGGGCTCGGGTGTGGGCGCCTCGACGGACTCGCTGGTCCGTCGAGCAGATGACGACCGTCACCCGGAGTGGTACCGTATCCGGTACAGGTCGAGTGTTGGGGAGGCGGGATGGTGGCGGCGATCAGTGCCAGTGAGGCGCGCAGGACGCTGTTTCCGCTGATCGAACAGGTCAATGCCGATCACACGCCGGTGGAGATCGTCTCGAGGCGGGGAAACGCGGTCCTGGTGAGCAAGGAGGACTGGGACGCCATCGTCGAGACCGGCTACCTGCTGCGCACGCCCGCGAACGCCCGGCGGCTGATGGAAAGCGTGGAGCAGTGGCGCGCGGGCGGCGCGATCGAGCGTCCCCTCGGCCCTGACGAGTGAAGCTGGTCTGGACCGACCATGCCTGGGAGGACTACCTGTACTGGCAGGGTCAGGACCGCAGAACACTGAAGCGCATCAACGCCCTGATCGCGGACATCAAACGTGATCCGGAAGGGCAGGGGATCGGCAAGCCCGAGCTGTTGCGCAACAACCTCGCCGGGCTGCGGTCACGGCGCATCGACGACGAACACCGCCTGATCTACGCGGTCGAGACCAGCCAGATCACGATCATCTCCTGTCGCTACCGTTATCAGTAGCCGAGCCTGGCGCGGGCCGGCCGGGCCCTCTCTACAGGCCCATTCGGTCTTCAGAGATGGCATGGCCGTGGGGCAGGGCCGAGGTCCCTGTCGGGCTCGCGGGTCAGCCCTGAGTGCAGAGCCGGGTCGGCGTGGATTTCTGCGGTGTGGCGCCACTGGGTGAGCAGGAGGGCGATGCGCGCGAGCGTGTCGAGCGCCACGGCGCCGCTCGCGGTTTCGACCAGTTCAGCGAGAAAAGGTGTCGACGTCCTCAGCCGGTAGAAACACTGTCCACGGCACGGCGTCCGGCAGCGCCTCCCGCAGCGCGGCGACGTTGCCCGTGCGGATGAGACTGGCGATCAGGCGGGTGGCGAAGTCGACCACGGAGGAGTCCCGCTGGAGCTGCTCGACCCGCATCAGCGCGAGGCCGGACGCGTCCCGGCGATCCCACAGGCGGAGTCCGTGTACTTCGAGTATGTGAAGGAACGGGAAGCGGAGGAGGGCAGCTCATGACCGGATTTCCCCGGTGGAACGACGTCCGCGCCGGCCTGGTCGCCGACGCCGGCGGCGAGGAGGCCCTGACCGAGGCCCGCAGGCGCAATCAGGCCTACATCGACGGCCACCGGCTCGCCGAACGGCGCAGACTCCTCGGCCTCACCCACACCGACGTCGCCGAATCCATGGGCGTCGGCAAGAGCCGGATCTCCCAGATCGAACGCGGCGAGGTCTCGACCGTGGACGTCATCGCCCGCTACGTTGCGAGGTCGGACGCCCTTGATCTACTAGCGGACCACGCGGTGGTGGAGAAAGACGACGCCTGAGGGGAAGGTGCGGGACCCGACGAGTTCGAGATTCGTCTGGCGTTCGAGCCGGGCAAAGTACGGGATACCGCCGCCGACCAGGACCGGGTGGACCCTCACCCGGTACTCGTCGATCAGGCCCAGCGCGGCCGCCTCGGCGGCGAGGGTCGCGCCGCCGATCCCGATGTTGCCCGGCCCCGGCCCCGGCTCGGCGCGCAGCCGCTCGATCTCCTCCGCGAGGCCCGCGGTGGCCAGGCGGGCGTTGCCCCGCACCTCCGGCAGGGTGGTGGAGAACACGACCTTGGGAAGTGGCCGCCAGACAGCGGCGAACTCCTGCTCGGAGACGTCGAGCGCAGGATCCTCGTCGTTGGTCTCCCAGTACAGCATCGTCTCGTACAGCCGCCGCCCCAGCAGGTGGACGCCGAGGTCTCGTACCTCGTCGGTGGCGAAGCGGAAGAGCTCCTCGTCCGGCACCGACCAGTCGAAGCCGCCGTCCGGCCCGACGATGAAGCCGTCCAGCGACGTGCTCAACGAATAGGTCACGCTGCGCATCGGGGGATCCTCCTGGGCGGACGGCTTCGACGGTACGACAACGGGACGCCGCAGGACTCATCCGACCCGCGGCGGCGATGGTCCCGCCGTATGACGCCGGCGGGCTCGATCGGCCCGCGTCGCCGCCGCGATGGGAGGATGCGGTGCGATGATCAGCGTTCCGGGGTGGCGAGGATCTTGAAGAGCATGGTGTTGGCGTTGGTGAGCGTCTGCGTGTCAACGCGTCGGACACAGGTGTCGAGCGCGGCCTTCGGGACGAAGGTCACGAGGCCCATCACCGCCCAGCGACCGGCGCCGACATCCACGCAGAATCCCTCGTCGGTCGCCTGCTCGACGACGAGCGCGACCAGCACGGTGGGTTCCGCGGCGATCTCGTTGTAGACCGTGGAGCTGATCACGAGAACGTCCTGCGGCGCCGCGCGGGTGCGTGTCGTCCAGATCTCGCCGCGGCGGGGCGGGCTCACTCGCCGGGGAGCGCGACGTGAGGTAGCCCCGCCGCGGCGAGCGACTGCTGGTTCGCGTCGGTGAAGGCGAGGGCGGCCTGGCTCACCGCGGGGTTCGCCGTCACCCAGGCGGCGTGCGCGGCGCAGCGGCGGCGCATGTCCTCGGTGTCGAGCAGGCTTTCGACCCAGGCGTTCATCGAGGTGTGGTCGGCCTCCGCGTACCGTTTGACGGCCTCATAGGCAGCCTCGGAGAGCCGGAGCGTCAGCGTTCGAGGCATGCAGATCATGCTAGCAGGATCTGGTTGCACTGTTCGACGGCCTGGCCTGCGGCCGGTCGAGAGGCTCAGGTCATCCGACCGCGGGTGAGTCCGCGGCCAGGAGCAGTTTCGCGGCGACCGTGGCGCCGTCAGGCTGGATTGTGGCGGCCGCGGTCTGCGCGCGTTCGCGGACGGCGGGGGTCAGGGCGAGGGCGAGCGCGGCGGAGAGGGTGTCGGTGGTCGGGGTCGGGCCGTCGTGGGCGACGCCGATGCCGAGCTCCGCGACCTTGGCTGCCCAGAGGGGCTGGTCGGCGATCTGCGGGACGATCACCTGGGGCGCCCCGGCGGCGGACGCCGTCGTGGTGGTGCCCGCGCCGCCATGGTGGACGACGGCGGCCACCCGGCGGAACAGCGCCTGCTGGTTGACCTCGCCGACGGCCAGGCAGTCGCCGGCGTCGTCGACGGGGGCGAGGTCGGCCCAGCCGCGGGCCAGCAGGACCCGCCGGCCCTGCGCGCGGACCGACTCGATGGCCACCCGGGCGAGGTCCTTCGGGATGTAGGCGGCCATGCTGCCGAAGCCCACGTACACCGGGGGCTCGCCGGCTGCCAGGAACGACTCCACCTCGGCCGGGAGCGGGCGGTCGTCGGGCAGGATCCACGCCCCGGTCTGCAGGACGTCCAGGTCCGTCCGGCCCTTCGACGGGCAGAGCGTCGGGTCCGCGGCGAGCCACGGCCGGTCGGAGAAGACGTGGTCGCGGACGTTGTCCACCGGCGGCAGGCCGAGCGCCGCGCGGTGGCTGTTCAACGCCGGGCCGTACAGCGCGTTCACCCGCTCGGCGTCCTGCCGCCACAGCGTCCGGTTGTCGGTCTCGTCGGCGGGGGAGGGCGTGCCCGGCCGGTGCCCCGGCGCCGAGTACCGCGACGGCAGGCCGAGCAGGTGGAAAACGCTGAACACATAGCGGATGCCGAGATGTTCGGCCACGTCGCGGGCGCCGGCCGGCATCAGGCCGGTCGCGAGCAGCGCGTCGCACCCCTCGGCCGCCGCGGTGAGCGTCTCGAACCGCGCGGCGACCAGTTCGGGGGCCAGCCGGAACGCGTCCTGCGGGGTCGGCGGCGCCGGGCGGACGACGATCGAGCGCACCGTGGGACCGAGCGGCACCAGCGGCACACCGACCCGCGCCAGCAGCGCCACGAAATCGTCGTCCGGCGGCACCGCGACCCGCACCTGCGCGCCGAGGTCTCGCAACGCCACCGCGAGGCCCACCAGCGGTTCGACATCCCCGCGTGAACCCCACGACGTCAACAGAAAACGCACGTCCGAATCTCCCGTTTCTCGGTTATCTGGTTATCGGCGGGCAATGTTAGGGCACCCCCCGGGTCTTGCCGCAAGCCCCCCGGTCTGCTATATATTGAAGTGGGAAGAGATGGGTGCCCCGCGTGTTCAGGAAGATTGCGGGCCTGTGGTGGTGGTGGCGGGGTGGTGGCGCACCGCGTCAGGTTCCCGGATAACCGATCCGGCTCGTCCTGTCATCGGCGGACGCGGTGTGTCGCCAGTCGCCAGAACCCGGAAAATGGTGGGGAGCTGCCCCCCGAACCGTAGGACGATCGTGTATGGGCGATGGCGTGGTCCGCGTCGCTCAGACGGGGGTCTACGGGGGGCGGGGGCTGGTGGACGGGACGACGGGCGGCGCGGTCGCCGTCGTGGTGGAGGCGACGGCGCCGCGAACCGTCGCGGTCGTGACGGGGCTGTTCGCGCTGGTGGCGGTCCTGAGCAGTGGATGGGCCGAGCGGATCGACACCGCCGTGCACGAAGGTGGCCACGCGCTTGCCGCCTACCTCGCCGGCCGGCAGGTGCTGGCCGTCTGGCTTGACCAGGACGGCGGCGGCCGCACCCTGAGCTACGGCCGCCCGCGTGGCCTCGGCCTGTTCCTCACCAGGTCCGCGGGCTACACCGCGCCGCCGCTCGTCGGAGTCTGCTCGGCGGCCCTGCTCGCCGCGGGAAACGTCACCGCCGTGCTCATGCTGGCGGCGCTGGGACTCGGCGCGCTCCTCCTCGTCACGATCAACCGCGCCGGCGAACTGCTCCTCCTACTGACGATCGCATCCCTGGTACTGGCAGGCCGCTATTGCCCGGGCTGGGTCCAGCTGTGGTACGCCTATTTTCTGACCTGGCTGCTGCTCTTCTCCGGTCCCCGGTCGGTGCTCATCCTGCACCGCGCCCGGCGGCTCGGCATCGGCGACTCGGACGCGGACAAGATTGGCGCGATGACCCATCTCCCCGGGTTTCTCTGGGTCCTAGCCTTCGCGGTGTTCAGCCTGTGGTGCACCGAGAAAGGCGCCGCCCTCCTCCTTGCATGACGGGCGCGCATTCCCGCGCTGCGATCGCCCTCCGACGTCAGCGGATGTCAGCGGTGGCTCGTGGTGGGGAGGCGGGCGAGGTGGTCGTCGACGGCGGTGAGCCAGGCCAGCGGGCGGGTGGCCTGGGGGCTGTGGTCGGCGCCGGCGATCACGGCGAGGTGGGCGCCGGGGATGGTGTGGGCCATGGTGGCCGCGGCGTCGCGTAGGCCGGTGTCGTGTTCGCCGACGATGACGGTGGTCGGTACGCGGATCTCGCCCAGGCGGTCGACGAGGGACGGGTAGGTGCCGAGCTCGCGACCGAGGGTGGCCAGTGCCTCGGGATCGATCTGGCCTATCCCCTCGGCGGCGTGCTGTGCGGGGTTCGTGCCGTGGTGCGCGAGGGCCGGAGGATCGTCGTTCATGGCCGTGGCCGTGGCCGTGGCCGTGGCGGCGTGGCGGGCGGAGAGGAAGGCGGCGCCGGCGTCGAGGAGGGCGCCGACGAGGCGGCGGGCGACGGGGCCGGTCGCGGTGGCGGGGGCGGCGGCGGTGTCGACGAGGATCAGTGAACGCACCCGCTCCGGGTGGTCGAGCGTGTAGCGCAGGGCGATGACGCCGCCCATCGAGTGGCCGACGAGGTGCACCGGTTCGGTGCCGACGGCGTCGAGGACGGCCGCCAGATCGGCGAGCAGCAGGTCGAAGGTGTAGCCGGCGGGGCCGTCAGGGGTGCGGTCGCTCGCGCCGTGCCCGCGCTGGTCGTAGGCGATGACCCGGCGCGTCGCGGCGAGGTCGGGCGCGACCGCGGCCCAGTCCGCCGCGCTGCCGGCGATGCCGTGCACCAGCGTGATCGGCGCGTCGTCCGTGGATGGCCCATCGGCCATGGCCGTGAGGTCTGACGTTGTTCCGGCGGCGCCCCCCTCGACGGTCGTGTCCGTCTCGACGGTCGTGTCCGCCTCGCCGGGGTGGCGTGCGGGGCCTGGGGATGCCGGGCCGGGCTGCTCGGGCGGGACCGCGTTCGGGCGGAGTTCCTCGACCTGGAGTGTCAGTCCGGTCGCGCCTGTCGTCTGCCATTGCCGCGTCTCGACCATCCCGCCATCCTCGCGGGCCACCGATGGATGCTCCGCCCGCGCTTGGGCCGGGCGGAGGGTTGTCCGCGTCACATCGGCCGGGCTCGCGTCGTCGATCGTCCGGGCTATTCTACGAGAGGTAGAACTTTCGACGAGACGTAGAAGATCGGTTCGGCTCGGCTGTCGGATGGGCGGCACGGAGGAGTCCCGGATGATCGACACGAGTGGCGCGACGGTAGGGACGGCGGGGACGGTGTTCGCGGCCGCGGCGGGATCGACGGACCTGGCGCGGGCGCAGACGGCGTTCTCGCTGGCGTTCCACATCTGCTTCGCGGTCTTCGGCGTCGGGATGCCGTGGCTGCTGCTTTACACCGAGGGGAAGTGGGTGCGCACCGGGGATCCGGTGTGGCTGGCGCTCACGAAGAAGTGGTCGCGTGCCTTCGCGGTTCTGTTCGCGGTGGGCGCGGTGTCGGGGACCGTCCTGTCGTTCGAGTTCGGGCTGCTCTGGCCGGCGTTCATGGCGCGCTACGGCGGGGTGCTGGGGCTGTCGTTCACGCTGGAGGGGTTCGCGTTCTTCGCCGAGGCCATCTTCATCGGGATGTACCTGTACGGCTGGCGGCGGCTGTCGCCGCGGGCGCACTGGCTGACGCTGTGGCCGATCGCGATCGCCGGGACGCTGTCGACCCTGTTCATCATCACGGCGAACGCCTGGATGAACGTTCCCGGCCGCGTCCGCGAGGTCGACGGAAAGGTCGTCTCCGCCGAACCGCTGGCGCCGCTGCTCAGTCCGTCCTCGCCGACGCAGGTCGTGCACATGCTGCTCGCCGCGCTGATGTGCACCGGAGGCGTGGTGGCGGGCGTGTACGCCGTCGGGATGCTGCGCGGGCGTCGTGACACCTACCATCAGCGCGGGCTGCGGGTCGGGCTCGCGGTCGTGCTGGTCTGCGCGCCGCTGCAGCTCGTCTCCGGCGACCTCGCGGCCCGGGTCGTCGGCGAACACCAGCCCCTCAAGCTCGCCGCCATGGAGGGGCTGTTCCACACCCAGTCCGGCGCCCCGCTGACCATCGGCGGCTTCTACGACGACGCCACCGGGGAGGTCCGCTACGGCATCGAGATCCCGAAGGCGCTCTCCCTGCTCGAGCACTTCGACCCCGACGCCCGCATCACAGGCCTGGACGCCGCCCCGCCCGCCGACCGGCCCAACGCCGCCCTCGTCCACCTGGCGTTCACCGTCATGGTCGGGCTTGGCACGGCCCTGATCGCCCTGGCGGCGCTGGTCGCTCTCGTCATGGTCCGCCGCTGGCGACGCCGCCGCCGCGCCGGCGCCCTCGGCGGCCGGATCCGTGCGGACGGCTCGGGGACGCCGGCCGGTGGGAGCGACGATGACGTCGATGGTGCTGGCACACGTTCGCTGGTGCCCACCGGTCGGCCGTGGCTGTGGGCCGCGGCGGCGACCGGGCCGGCGGCGATGCTCGCGATGCTCGCCGGGTGGGAGGTCACCGAGGGTGGGCGCCAGCCGTGGATCGTCTACGGCCGGATGCGCGTCGCCGACGCGGTGACCGCGAACTCCGGCATCGGGTGGACGTTCGCGGGCACCCTCATCCTCTACCTGGGCCTCGCGACCGCCCTCGTGCTCATCCTGCGCCGGATGGCCACCGGTGGTCCCGGCCCGGACACTCCCGCGCATGCGTCCGTCCGACCACCCCTGGACGACGACGCCGGGCCTCGGGATGACGGCGGCAGCAGCGGCGACGGCAACGGCAGCAGCGGCAACGGCAGCGATGCCGGTGGCGGTGGCGGTGGCGGTGAGGACGTTGTGGAGGCCGGTGCTGTGGGCGTTGGGGGAGGGAGACGGCGATGAGCGCGGCTGACCTGCTTCTGCTCGTCATGGTCGGCGGGCTGACCGCCTACGCGCTGCTCGCCGGCGCCGACTTCGGCGCAGGGGTGTGGGACCTGCTCGCCCGCGGCCGTGGCGCCGCCGACCAGCGACGGCTGATCTCCGCGGCGCTCGGGCCGGTGTGGGAGGCCAACCACGTGTGGCTGATCTTCGTGCTGGTGGCGTTGTTCAGCGGGTTCCCGGAGGCGTTCGGGATCATCGGTTCGACGTTGGAGGTGCCGCTGATCTGCGCGCTGGTCGGGATCGTGCTGCGTGGCTCGGCGTACGTCTACCGCGCCTACGGCGGCGGTGCGGCCGGCCCCGACAGGTGGTGGGGACACCTGTTCGCCGTCGCCTCGACAGTGACGCCGTTCGCGCTGGGCGTCACCGGCGCGGCGCTGGCCACCGGCGATCTGGCCGAATCCGACCCGTGGCGCCCGTTGACGAACTCGTTCGGCCTGGTCTGCGGCCTGTTCGCGGTGACGGTGACGGCGTTCCTGGCCGCCGTCTACCTCTGCCGGGATGCGGCGGGCTCGCCGGCGACCGAGCATCTCGTCCCCGGGATGCGGCGGCGGGCGCTGGCCGGGGCGATCGCGTCGGGCGCGCTGGCCGCGGTGCTGCTTCCCCTGCTGTGGTCGCACGCGCCGGTCGTGGCGGACCGTTTCGCCGACCGGTCGATCCCCTTCGCCGTGCTGTCGGCGGGCGGGGGCGTGGCCGCGCTCGTCCTGCTCTGGCGGCACCGCTTCACCGCCGCCCGGCTCGCCGCCGGTCTCGCCGTCGCCGGTGTCCTGTGGGGCTGGGCCGCCGCCCAGTACCCCGACCTGGTCGTGGGCCGCGCGACCGCCGCGTCCGCGGCCGCGCCGCACGCCAATCTGGTGGCCATGCTCATCGCGATCGCCCTCGGCATGCTCGTGATCGTCCCGTCGATGCTCCTCCTGTTCCGCCTCTTCGCCCTCCCCGACCCCGACGCCCTCGACCCCCACTGAGCGTAGATTGGCGGGACAGATCCGGAGCCAGTGGAGAAGGGAGACTCGTCGGTGCGGCGTTTCAATACTGCTGGTCCGTGCCGATCTGATTTCCATTACATGGAGCATTTTCAAAGTTAATTTTTTTAGATTCCTTCCTGTTCCAGGACGAAGACGGCTTGGGTGAATGTGCCGACCCGGCGTGGGCAGCCGCGGAAGCGGCTGAAGACGCGCCAGTTTTTCAGGACCG